>JAUXGC010000178.1 GCA_030622375.1 Sulfurovum sp. | reverse complement strand
TTAAAATACTCTTCTAGTTTCACAACAACCCCTCTCGTTGTTTCAACTCTTTCTCAAATCCCCAAACTTTTTTATGCTCTAAAACTTCTGCTTTATCTATAGTTTCGATAAGCATAGACTCTTTATCTTCAAGCATCATCTCTACTTCACCTTGTGGAGATACCAGCATGGTGTCACCATAAAACTTCCACTTGACCTCATCATCACTGTACTCACCCAAACGATTTGCACGCAGGATAAAACATCCGTGCAAAAAGGCTTTGGTTTTGATGATCTCTCTCCAACGATTATGTGAACCAAATGTTGAAGCAGTAGGCAACAGTACCAAGTCAACTCCCTTCTGCGCAACTTTTTGCCAAAAATAATCAAAATGAAGTTCAAATCCAGCCATAACCATCACTTTAAAACCTTTTATGTTAAAAATCATAGGGGTTTTAAGGGGGGCTATTTTATTTGCAAAAAACCTCTTCTCGTTCCAGTGTGCATAGGGGAGCAAAATCTGTTGCTCATAATAACTTGTTGTTTTATGTGTAACTTTTGCAATAGTTTTATAATAAGCACCTTTTTTAATCAAAACAATAGGAGCAATAAAAACAATATCATATTTATTGGCAAAATATTTAAGTAATTCTATATGTTTGTGACTCTGCTCTTTAACCATGTTAATTGGCATTGTTGTAAACTCTTTAAAGAAATGGTTGAGTACATACTCACCAAGAAGCATAACATTTACTCCTCTTTCATTTGCCTGCTTCAAGTAGAATTCAAGTCGTGTGGCATTCATGCCAAGTGTTGGCAACTGCAAGGCAGCTACAACCAATTGCTTCACACTTGACATTTATCTGTCCTCTCCTATATTTTGGCTAGCTTGCTCTATGACTATAATCTTTGTTTTCGCCTCTTCTATAAGTGTTTGAGCCTCTTTGATATTTTTAAGTCCCTCTTCATAGAGTTTAACAGATTCTTCAAGTGTTATGTCGGGATTCATGAGCTTTTCAAGCAACTCTTTTGAGTGTTCTAGTTTTTCTTCAAAAGTTGTGTTTTTCATTTTAGTATATCCTTAATATTATCTTCAAACTTATCTACTTCTACCAAAAATGCATCATGCCCATAATCACTCTGTACTTTTAGATAACTACAGTGTTGTTCATTTCGTTTCATCATTTTAACTATATGTTCCATCTCGGAAGGGAAAAAGAGATAATCGGAAGTAAAACTTATCAAGTACACATTGGCTTTAATGCGAGATATAGCATCATGCAAGGAGTCATACCCACGAGTAAGATTAAAGGTATTAATAGCTTTTACGATATACAGATAGCTCAGTGGATCAAAAATACGTGAAAAGTTATTGGTATTGTACTCCATATATCTCTCGACTTCATAACGCCCAAAAAGTTCAAATAGACCATCATTGCTAACATAATTACGTCCAAATTTCTCATCCATAGAGTCAGGAGAGAGATAAGAGATATGCCCAGCAATACGTCCTATGGCTAAACCATCTAACCCCTCTTCTTTAAAATCATTTATCTCATAATTGCCATGTTTAAAGCGTGGGTCTCTGCGTATAGCTTCCATGGCTACTTTGTTAAATGCCATTGTCCAAGGTCTTGTTGCATATGTTGCTGCTAGAGCAATAATATCATCTGCGAGATTTGGATAATCAACAGCAAACTGAAGTGCTTGCATGCCACCCATAGAGCCACCTACTATGGCACGAAGATGATATACGCCCAGTGAAGAGAGCAGTTGCATCTGTGCTCTAATCATATCTTTAACAGTTACAACAGGAAATCTCAATCTATAAGGCTCTTGACTAGGATAATTATTGCTCATAGGTCCTGTACTTCCAAAACAAGAACCTATAACATTTGCACAGATAACAAAGTATTTTTTTGTATCTATAGCCTTACCGTCACCTATAAGCTCATCCCACCAACCAGCTTTTCTTTCACCCTCATACACGCCTGCTGCATGATGAGAGCCACTCAATGCATGACAGACCAAAACAACATTACTCTTCTCTTCGTTTAGCTCACCATAAGTCTCATAAACTATCTCATACGGCTCTAAAATACGCCCACTCTCTAAATAGAGAGGAGAGCTGAAATGTGCTGTTTTTGTTTCAATTTTCATTGTGTACTTTTGTGCTTAAATTTAATTGTATGATTTTATCATATTTAAACTTTGTAGGTAGGGTGTTGTGTCCTCACAACACCATCTATTTGCACATAATACAAATTTGAAATGATTTGGTGATTTGGTGGCTTGAATCTTAATTGTGTTTGTTAAATTTAAATTATTATTTAAATTATTGGTGTTGTCAGGAGATTTGCCAAACAGGCTTATGCAGGAAATCACTAAATGATTTCTCGCACAACACCCTTATGCTAATGCCTTCACTAAATCATCTATCAAGTCTTGCGTATCTTCAAGCCCGACACTCAGCCTTACAAGTCCAGCAGGCACACCTGCTTCTTCTAACTCTTTTTGGGAGAGTTGTTGATGTGTTGTGCTTGCTGGGTGTGTGATGATAGATTTGCTATCGCCTATATTTACGACCAAAGAGAAAATTTGCGTACTGTCTGCTATTTTCTGTGCTATCTCTTTATTATCCACTTCAAAAGAGAGAAGACCAGAGTGCCCACCCTTAAAATACTTTTGACCTAACTCATAGTTTACATCAGACTTAAGCCCAGGGTAGTTAACTTTACTGACCTTTGGATGTGCCTCTAAAAACTCTGCTATAGCCAATGCTGAACTTGAATGTTGTCTCATACGTAACGGTAGAGTTTCAAGTCCTTGAATATATAACCATGAATTAAAAGGACTTGGTGTTGCACCCAAATCACGAAGCAGTGCAAGTCTTACTCTTAGGGTAAAACGTGCTAGCGGTACATCACTATAGATAAGCCCATGATACCTCTCATCTGGTTCATTAAAGTGTGCATACCG
>JAUXGC010000157.1 GCA_030622375.1 Sulfurovum sp. | reverse complement strand
TATGTATAAGAAAATAACTTTAGCAACCCTCCTCCCTTTTTCTTTCTCTCCCCTTTATGCAGACTATACACTTAAAGTTGGAAAACGTATTGAAAGCAAGATAGACCATATGTCTAAAGGCAAAGTGGCAGATATGAAAAATATCCCTCAGGATCCAGCTTTTTATGCAAATCAAATCAAACCTTTTTCTAAATCAAAACAAAAAAAACTGGACAAAGAATTTAACGAAAAGTACTTCAAGCCTTGGAGTTTAACGAAACTTGATATTCCTAAAAAAGATTTTGGTTGGGAGATACGCTTTGTGACTAAAAAGCCTATATATAAGGCTAAAGGGAAAGTTATACCTGCTTATGTGTATGACAAATGGATAAGAAATGCCCAGATAAGCAAGGTTGATAGTAAAAAATATAAAGCTATAACTGTTAGGAGAACTAATGTAAAGGCACTTCCTACTTCTAACGCATTTTACAGAGATCCTAGGCGTGTTGGAGAAGGCTTCCCTTTTGACTACAATCAAAACTCTGCCTTGCACATTAATGTACCACTTTACATTTCACACTTCTCTAAAGATAAAAGATGGGCATTTGTAAGAGCATCATACTCTTTTGGCTGGATAAAAATAACTGATCTGGCACTGGTAACCAATGACTTCATCAAAAAATTTAAAAATGACAACTATGCGATGACCATCAAAGATAACTTAAGACTTTATAATGATAAAAACAAACCAAGTTCCATAGTCAAACTTGGAGCCCTCTTTCCCATAAGTAAAGACGGGCAGCGTTATTTGATGGCGAAACGTAACTTCAAAGGTCAAGCTCGTATCCATAAAGTGAAAGTGGAAGACTCAAGACTCATCGCTAAAAAACCTTTACCCTTTACTCCTGAAAACGTAGCAATGCTGGCACGTGAGTTCTACGGAGAGCCGTATGGCTGGGGAGGAAGCTATGAGTGTCGTGACTGTTCTGCTACCACTAGGGACTTCTTGGGAGCTTTTGGTATCTTTCTTCGTCGTAACTCAAGTAAGCAGGCTAAAGATGGAGTAAGTACTTACATCAAAGGTTTGGCAAAAGGTGCTAAAAAGAGGAAGATTATAAAGGAAGCAGAGCCTTTTCGTTCACTTCTCTATGTTCCAGGGCACATAGTACTATATCTGGGTGAATACAAAGGAGAACCTGTCATTATGCACACTTACTGGGGTATTCGTAAAAATGATGGCACCAAACTCATTACCAGTCGTACCATTATCACAACAACTGAACCAGGGAAAGAGCGTAGGGATATACGAGAAGGAAGCAAACTCATCAACACGCTTAAAACAATAGTTAACTTTTGATTTATTAAAAATTTGGAAGTGGAGACTTTAGTCCCACATAAAGTTAAGCAGCAAAGTGTAGGTGGGACTAAAGTCTCCACTTCCAAAAGTATAATTACAACCTCTCTCTTACGGACTTTAGGATAAAATCACTCTATGAGACTAAAAGAAAAAATTAAAATATTTACAACAACTATCAGTGCAGGGAAATTTAAAGGTAAAACTATAGAGATACCTGCCATTAGCACTACAAGAAGTTCTAAGGGTATCTTAAAAGAGTCCCTGTTTAATACACTACAGTTTGACATCATAGATAAAAATTTTATTGAAGCATTCAGTGGAAGCGGCTCCATAGGGCTTGAAGCACTGAGCCGAGGGGCTGGAGAGTGCTATTTTATGGAGTACAATAAAACAGCTTTTCGCATATTGGAATCCAATGTCAGAAAACTTGACTCAAGTCATTGTCATCTTTTCTTGGGAGACAGCTTTGAAAAGTTTTCGCTTGTCTATGAAATGATTAAAAAATCTCCGCAAAAGACTTATTTTTACTTTGATCCACCCTTTTCTACCCGTGATGGCATGGATGAGATATATGACAAGACCATTGCGCTTATAGAAACCATTGAAGCAGAAGTGTGCGAGATGGTCATCGTAGAACATATGACAAACCTTGATATGCCTGAAAATATTGGTGCATTGAAGTTTATGAAACGTAAAAAGTTTGGTCGCAGTACCATGACTTATTATAAACCAAAGACAAAGGAGTAACAGTATGGCAAAAAAAGAAGATCACATCGCACTCTTTATAGACTGTGACAATATTTCACATAAAGCTATAGAGGGAATCATAAATGAACTAAGCAAATACGGAATAGTAAATATACGCCAAGCATATGGTAACTGGACAAAGGATAATCTAAAGAACTGGGAAAATAAACTTTTAGAGTTTGCCATAAAACCCATACAACAATTTGACTACTCTCGTAACAAAAACGCCACAGATATACTCATGACCATAGATGCCATAGATTTGCTTCACACTAAAGATATAGATGCTTTTGCTTTTGCTACGAGTGACAGCGACTTTACTCCTGTAGTTATGCGCGTACAAGCAGAAGGTATTAAGGTATATGGCTTTGGCGAAAAGAAAACACCTAAACCATTTATGGCAGCATGCTCACAGTTTATATTTACTGAAAAACTTATGACAAACTACACACAAAGCAGTGAGAGTGTTACCCTTAACAAATCAACTACACGCAAATCTGGTAAACAGATGCGTGCAGACACGTGGCTGGTTAATGTACTTAGAAATGCACTAGAGCAAACTATGGATGCGGATGGTTGGGCAAACTTGGCAAGCATAGGACAATACATAAGCAACTCAAGCTCATTTTCACCCATTAACTTCGGATACAAAAAACTAAGTAATCTCATAAATGAAATAGACCTTTTTGATGTCTACCTAGACAAAGAGAGTAAGCAGATGAGTATAAGAGATAAGAGGCAGGAAGATTAGATTTTAATTTTTTAGGTAAAATTAATATATTATTCCTTCTATACTCATCTTAGCTCATAGAACTATTATATTTTTTAAAGGCGGTATTTAGCTTGTTTAAACTCAAAGTAGATAAAGAAATTAATCTGGTATTTTTACAAAAATCATTGTCTACAGAGCTATATGCTCTAGTAGATAATAACCGAGAGTATCTAGGTCAATGGTTGCCTTGGGTTAAAAGTACACTGTCAGTAACCGATATAGAATCATTTGTTGAACGCTCTATTGCTGGCTTTGCCAAGAGCGAAACCTTAGTCTGCGCTATAGAATATCAAGGAAAACTTGGGGGAGTGATTAGCTACAATAATATATCACAAGCATTAAAAAAGGTCAATCTTGGCTATTGGATATCTTCTCATTTACAAGGTAAGGGCATAATCTATAAATCTTGTCACAAGCTTATAGAATATGCTTTTATTGGACTACAGATGGATAATGTGGAGATA
>JAUXGC010000120.1 GCA_030622375.1 Sulfurovum sp. | reverse complement strand
TGCATTTGACCGTCCATCGTGACGGACATACATACGAACAAGATTTTAAAAAAGGTATCCCGCAAGAAGCCTTAGCTGAAACAGGTAAATCTCGTAAAAAAGGTACCAAGATAGAGTTCTGGGCCGATGACAGTATCTTTACAGAAGGCAATACTTTCCAAAAAGAGATTTTGATGAAAAGGTTTAAAGAGTTGGCTTACCTCAACCCTAAAATCACTATTGATTTCAAAGACGAGAGGGATGGAACAAAAGAGCTTTTTCATTTTGAAGGGGGAATTAAGCAGTTTGTTGAAGATATGAACAGTAAAGACCCTCTATCCACAGCACAATTTTTTCAAGGTACTTCAGATGATATAGAGATAGATATTGCTCTCATGTATTGTGATGCAGATAGCGATAAGGTACTCTCTTTTGTTAACAACATTAAAACAGCTGATGGTGGTACACATGAAGCAGGTTTCAGAGCAGGGCTGACACGGTCACTCTCTAGCTATATTAGTAAAAATGCAAATGCTAAAGAAAAAAATACAAAAATTACTGGTGATGATTGCAAAGAGGGTCTTATAGCTATTGTCTCAGTTCGTGTACCAGAACCACAGTTTGAAGGACAGACCAAAGGAAAACTAGGCTCCTCTTATGTGCGACCACTGGTACAGAGATTTTTCTCTGAAAACTTTAACAAATATATGGAAGAGCATCCTATAGAGGCCAAATCTATCATGGCACAAGTGCTTTTGGCTGCCAGAGGTAGAGATGCAGCAAAACGTGCAAAAGATTTAGTTAAACGAAAAGACTCTATGAGCATAGGAACACTTCCAGGAAAACTTGCAGACTGTCAAAGTAAAGACCCTGAAATTTCTGAAATTTATCTTGTAGAAGGGGATTCTGCTGGAGGCTCTGCTAAGCAGGGACGCGATAGAGTATTTCAAGCGATTTTACCACTCAAAGGTAAAATTCTTAACGTTGAAAAAGCAAGACTTGAGAAAATCCTCAAATCTGATGAAATTAAAAATATGATTACTGCACTTGGTTGTGGGATAGGCGAAGAGTTTAACGAAGAGAAACTCAGATACCACAAGATTATCATTATGACCGATGCAGATGTTGATGGTAGCCACATACAAACACTCTTGATGACATTTTTCTTTAGATTTTTACAGCCTGTTATTGAAAAAGGATACCTCTATCTTGCGCAACCACCACTGTACCGTTATAAAAAAGGTAAAAACGAGACTTATCTTAAAGATGATAAAGCCTTAAATGATTTTATTATTGAGCATGGTATATCTGCCATAGAGAGTGAAACTATGGGAACAAATGACCTCATTGACCTTTTCAAACTTGTAGCTTATTATCAAATGACTCTTAGAGAGATAGAGAAACGTTTTGCCCTTCCTGAAGTACTTCGCTATATGATAGAAAATCCTGATGTTATCGGAACTTCAAACAAAGAATTGGCTAAAACCATAGAGAAGTATATTGCCGATCTTGGATACAACATTCTCAACAAAACCATTACCGAAGATAAAATTCACCTCTTTGTGCAAACCAAAGATGGACTAGAAGAGCTTATCGTAGATGAAGTACTTTTCACCAATCCTCACTACAATGAAGCAATTAATATTCATAAAAAAATCCAAAACCATATCACTGAAGAGTTTAAAGATAAAGATTTGTTGGAACTTTTTGCTCAAGTAGAGAGTTCGGCTAAAAAAGGTGCTTATATCCAACGATACAAAGGTCTTGGTGAGATGAATCCTGAACAACTTTGGGAAACCACTATGACACCAGAGAACAGGAGACTGCTACAAGTGAAGATAGATGATGTTGAGGAAGCCAGTGATACCTTTACTCTATTTATGGGTGACGAGGTAGAGCCTAGAAGAAACTACATCGAAAGTCACGCCAAAGATGTAAAACATTTGGATGTATAGAGATGAAATATGGTGAAAAAGAGATAAGAGAATTTGACATAAATGCCAAAGAGAACTTTTGGCCAAATGAGCATAAGAAAAACTACACCATAAACATAGAACTTCCAGAGTTTATGTGCCTATGTCCACGCTCAGGTTACCCAGACTTTGCTACACTCACGCTCTCTTATGTACCAAATAAAAAGGTTATAGAACTCAAGGCGCTCAAGTTATATATAAATTCATTTATGTATAAACACATTTCCCATGAAAATGTAGCCAACAAGATTTATGATGCGCTCTATAATAATTTGAAACCTAAGTCTATAAAATTAATAGCAGATTTTAACCCTAGAGGTAATGTACACACTGTTATAGAAATAGATAGTACAAAAAACTAGAAAATATTACAATTTGACATACATTTAAACTTTTTTCTAAAAATACATTATGATACTCTTATATTAATTACGAGGATTATTATGATAGATTTTTATAAAGTGATGCAACGGGTCAAACAGATACTCTCTTTGCACCATAAAAAAGAAAAAATACTAGATAAAGATATAGCATATGCTCTAGAACTTGACCCACAATACTTTGCTGTGATAAAAAGAAGAAGAAAAATTCCCTACGAAGCTATTGCCTATTTTTGTAAACGATACGATATAAGCATGAACTGGATACTTTTAGAACAAAAACCACTCTATTTGACCTAAATTTAATTTATAGCTATAATAAAACATAGTAAATTTTACTAAAGGAAAAATAATGAGCAAAAGAGATGCAAAAATTGAGCACTATTGTGTTGCCTAAAAAGAGTTAAGTCTTGGTTTGTCTAATGACCTTATCACTAAAGAGTTTGGAGAAGAATCTATTTACGGATAGTCTGTAGAAAGGAAGTTTTATATCTTTATAAACAAGATATATCTCTTTTCCTCCATATTTTTACCAAACCCTACCACCTCTACATTAGAATACTGTGCATTAACTTCTACTTTAAGCTCATACATCATGACATCCATATCAAGTATTAGCAAAGGTGGAATAAGTGTTCCCATGGTAACTCTAAGATTGCTACCGTCTATTTTAAAATTAAGTTGTTTAGTCTCATCATTTAAGATAGCTAAATTCAAAGGTGCTTCACCTACATAAATGAGCTTATTGTCGTCATTTTCATTTGCCTTAAGAAGTCCTGCGACTACAACATACTCTTCATAGTTACCTATTTGCTCTCTTGCATCTTCTATAAGATCTATGATGAATCTCATTTTTTTCCTTTAGAAATTTTGTTTTGTGGATTTACTCTTAAATTTAAATAGTGAAAGGGAAAGGGAAATTTTTACTAAATAGAAAATTTTGGAACTAATTTGCTATAGATTTGGTTTGATGGAGTTCCCATAATGAGAAAGCTTGCCAATAGCAAGTGACCGAATGGAGAAACCTCCATCCGATCGAAGATATAGTAAAAAAAATCAGAAATTAGCTGTTACGCTTTTCAATAATCTCTTTGGCTACGTTCTGTGGAACCTCTTCGTAGTGATCAAACTCCATAGAGTAGGTTGCACGACCTTGACTCATTGAACGCAAATCTGTTGAGTAACCAAACATTTCAGAAAGTGGAACGAATGCATCAACAATCTTAGATCCTGATCTGTCACCCATACCAGAAACCTGTCCACGTCTTTTAGAGATATCACCAATAACGTCTCCCATGTAATCTTCTGGAGTTTCAACTTCAACTTTCATCATTGGCTCAAGAATAACAGGCTTAGCTTCTCTACAACCTTCCCTGAATCCCATAGAAGCAGCAAGCTTAAACGCCATTTCAGATGAATCTACATCATGGTAAGAACCATCATAAACTGTTACTTTGATATCTTCAACAGGGTAACCTGCTTGGATACCTCTAGCCATAGACTCTTGAATACCTTTGTTTATAGGTTGGATAAACTCTTTTGGAATAACCCCACCTTTAACTGCGTCAACAAACTCATAACCAGAACCAGCATCTTGTGGCTCTATATGTAAGTAAACATGACCAAATTGTCCACGTCCACCAGATTGCTTAGCATACTTGTACTCTTTCTTAATCGACTCTCTAATTGTTTCACGGTAAGATACTTGTGGAGCACCAACTTCAGCTTCAACGCTAAATTCTCTTTTCATTCTATCTACAAGAATCTCAAGGTGAAGTTCACCCATTCCTGAGATAATCGTTTGACCAGTCTCTTCATCTGAAGAAACACGGAAAGAAGGATCTTCTGCAGCTAGTTTAGAAAGGGCAACACCCATTTTCTCTTGATCGGCTTTTGTTTTAGGTTCAACCGCAACAGAGATAACTGGATCCGGGAAATCCATTCTTTCAAGCACTACTTTATCTGAAGGATCACAAAGAGTATCACCAGTAGTTGTGCACTTAAGACCAACAACAGCACCGATTTCACCAGCATAAATTTCA
>JAUXGC010000188.1 GCA_030622375.1 Sulfurovum sp. | reverse complement strand
GGATGGTAGAACAGTCCTTGATATTACCCCTTTTCGTTTTAAAATAGTAAAAAACCACAAAAAGACCATTGTCAAAAAACTCTCTGCTGTACGTTCATTTGTAAAATATTTAGAAGAGCAGTGCCATATACCTATAAAACTTATAGCAGATGAGTCCATAAAGGTACCTCAGGGACTCCCTAAACCTATAGAAGAGACTTACATAGATGAGGTGTTGAGTAAAGCAAATTTGGAGGAAAAATTGCTTGTATCTATGCTTTATGGATTGGGACTTCGTATTAGTGAACTTAGTGATTTGAAGATAGAAGATATTAAAAATGGTTGGGTACAAATTCATGGTAAAGGTGACAAAGTAAGAGAATTGCCACTCTTGGACGGATTGGCTAAACTTATAAAGCTTTATACTACCCAGACAATACCAAAAAAATATCTTTTTGAAAAGGGAAATGCACCGATGAATGCAGCCCAACTACGATATAAACTTACAAAACTGTTTAAAGAGGCAGGGCTAAAAGTTACCCCACATCAGCTACGACACTCTTTTGCGACACATCTACTCAATAATGGTGCACGCATAGCAGATGTAAGTGAACTCTTAGGGCACGCAACAATGGCAACAACACAAATTTATACTAAGCTTGGATCTGCAAAGAAGATGCAGGAGTATATGAAAGCGCACCCATTAGCTAAATAATGTAGGGTGTTGTCTCCTGACAACACCAATATAATATCAATTGTCTCTACAGAAAATATTGTTGACAAAAGGTGCTGTGTGGACACAGCACCCTACGGGATATCTTGAATATTTAGATTTTCCTTAAAACAATATGCTCTTATTTTTTGCGGTACCTTCAAAACTCTGCACTCTTCTCTAAATTTTTTAGGCATATCAGTTGTATAGTACGGTGCAATATAGAGTAAGTTATCTTGAAGTACTACTGCCCACTCTCCACCAATTACTAAACTTTTTTCTCTTTCTACTTCTTGACGCTGTGAAGCTGAAAGGAGATAACCTAGTTTCTTTAAAGCAATATCGGTAGCTTTGACTTTTGTTATGAGTGTATGGAGTTTGATAACTTTTAACTCTTTTTGAGAGAAAATAAGTTCAAAATCTTTTTCAAGTTTTTCTTTGTCACTTCTAATATATTCAAAACTTCGCCCAATTCCTTCTCTGTATTTTGATATAAGTGGATCAGAAAATTGTTTTCTAAAATAGTTACGTTCATGCTTCTCATCACTATTGCTCTCATCTACAAAATATGGATAAGAGTTGCTCTTAAGGTAATCAAGTAGCTCATCTTTGCTATACTTAAGTAGTGGACGCATTAGCATATATTTGTTTTTCTGACTTATAGGTTCAAGTCCGACGAGTTCAGAAGTTCCTGCACCTTTTGTAAAACGCATAAGAAGCCACTCTAGTTGGTCGTTGAGTTGATGGGCAGTAAGGAGCCTATTGTATCCATGCTCTTTGATGAGTGTTTCAAAAAAATTGTAACGAAAATCTCTAGCACTTTTTTCAAAATGTGTTGTAAATTTTGGTGCTTTAATAGTATGGCAAACGATATTATATTTTTTTGCTAAAGTCTTTGCGTGAATCTCTTCTTTATTGGAGCTATCTCTTGTTTGGTAGTTAACCAATGCAATATCAAAAGGGATGTTGTTTTCTATTAATATAAAAAATAGAGCAGAAGAATCTATGCCTGCTGAAAAGGCTAAAAGATTTTTTGTATTTTGCAAATCTTTTTGTAAAGCAGAATCAATCATCATGTTTTAATGTTTCTTAATTAGGGTACAGAGTAGTTGTGTTCCTACAAGTTTTGTAACCTTTGCCTCATAAGTTTCTCCATACGATATAGGAAGATCAGATGTATCATTGACAAGAATCTCTCCATCTATATCTACAGCCCAGATGAGTGGTCTAGCATTTAAAAGATACTCATGCTCTTCACTCTCACCGTCTATCACAACAGTTAATATTTTTCCTACCATATTTCCAAGTGACGTAAGAGTTGAAGATTCTGCTATTGTGCCAAGTATTTCAGCTCTTTGGGCGATAGTATCTTGAGAAATTTGCTCCATAGTATATGCAGAAGTGGTCTCTTCATTAGAGTAATGAAAAGTGTTAAATCTATCAAATCCAAATTTTTCCATAAAGAGACAAAGCTTTTGAAAACTCTCTTCACCCTCGCCAGGATGTCCTGCGATGACAGAGGTGCGGAGAAAAGCGTTAGGTTTATTTTTCATATATTCCAAAAGTTCAATAGTTCTGTTTTCCCCAAATCCTCTCTTCATAGTTTTTAGTACATTGTCATCTATATGTTGTATAGGCATATCATAATATGTTTGAAATACATTAGAGTCAGCAACAGCATCAATGAGTCTGAAAGTGGTAGTGCTAGGATAGAGGTAGAGGATGCGAGCAGATTTGATATTTTCTATGCTCTCAATATCTTTTATAAGCTCTATGAGACCATCACCCAACCCCATATCTCTACCATAACTTGAGCTATCTTGAGAGATAAATGAAAAGTCATAAAAACCAAGGGCAACAAGGTTGGTGACTTCTTTCACAATGGAAGAGAGAGAGCGTGAGTGAAGTTTACCTTTAAAACTAGGAATTGCACAGAAAGAACAAGCTTGATTGCATCCCTCCGCTATTTTAATATACGCATGGTATCTAGATCCAGTAATTACCCTTCCAGATTTCTCTGTCGCCAAATATACCTCTGGACTAAAAGTACTCTGCTTAGAAGCTATGAGTG
>JAUXGC010000149.1 GCA_030622375.1 Sulfurovum sp. | reverse complement strand
TGGAACCATAATTGATGTTTACTGTATCGTCCTGTATGAAAAAATCACTATCCCCCCAAATGTCTAAACCAAAATTATTCATTGTTTTAAAACTTTTCAAGCAAAACAGCTTTCTCTTCTTTACTCTCTAAATCTTTCACCCAAATAGTACCATTTTTAAGTTCATCTTCCCCGATAAGAGCACAATATTTGGCATAGACTTTGTCTGCACCTTTCATATGACTTTTGAAACCTTTTGTGTTGTACTCTAAAGTAACTTTTTGTTCTAATCGTTTGGCAGTTGCTATAGGAAAAAGTATCTCCATAGCTTCTTCTGCCATAGCACCCAAATAGATACCGTCTCTTTGAACTTTTGGCATCTGTACAAGTTCCATAATACGCTCTATTCCTATGGCAAAACCTACAGCTGGAGTAGGTTTTCCATCTAGAAACTCAACAAGTTTATCGTATCTCCCACCTCCAGCAATAGCACTTTGTGAACCTATTTTATTACTTATAAACTCAAAAGCAGTTTTATTGTAGTAGTCAAGACCTCTTACAAGGTTTGTATCTACTTCATGTTTCATATTTGCATCATCTAGTAGTGATATTAATTTTTTAAAATCACTCTCGCATATTTCGCAAAGGTTATTTATCAGTTTTGGTGAATCTTTTAGTAGTAATTGGCAACTGCTATTTTTGCAGTCAAGAACACGGATAGGGTTTGTAACTATACGTCTATTGCAATCTTCACAAAGCTCTTCTTGAGTTTCTCTTAAAAAGCCTATAAGGTCTTGTTTGTATGGAGGCATACAAGTGTTGCATCCCAAAGAGTTTATCTGTAAATTAAAATTTATTCCTAGTGCATTGAAGATTTGGCTTATCATAGTAATAATCGTGAAATCTTCATAAACAGAAGCTTCACCAAAACTCTCACAACCAAACTGATGAAACTCTCTTAGTCTCCCTTTTTGAGGTCTTTCATAACGAAACATAGCCCCATAGTAGTAGAATTTTTGTTTAACAGGTTGACGGTCAAGCTTTGCAGAGACAAAAGCACGGACTATGCCCGCAGTACCTTCTGGACGCATACAGACATCATTGCCACCTTTGTCTTCAAACTGGTACATCTCTTTTCCAACAATATCTGAACTCTCACCAACAGAACGCCTAAACAAAGAAGTCTCTTCCAAAATAGGGGTTTCAATGTAACTATATCCGTACTTCTTGGCAATATCTATGGCAGTTGTTATAGTATATATAAAACGCTCACTATCTTCAAAAGTAAGGTCTTTCATGCCTCTAAGTGGATTTATCATTTTATGCCTTTTGTAGGGTGGTGCATTCTTGACCACCATTTGGTATATTATTAAAGGTGGGCAGGAATGCACCACCCTACATTTTTGTAATTATATCTCTAAATAGGTTAGTATTGTTTGATGTATGTTTTCTATATCATCTGTGGCATCTATAAAAAGATGAGGGATATCAAGTTTCAGTATGCTTTTTTTCATATGTTCTTGCACAGTAAGTAGGTACTCTAGTCCCCTAAGCTCAATACCATCAAGACTTTTAGCCGAAGTTCGTTCTTCCAATGTTTTCATATCCGTTAAAAACAAGATAACTTTGTCTGGAAAATGACCTTCAAGAGCAAACTTATTGAGTGATACAAGCTCACCAAAGTTAAAATCACCATTGGCAAGTGCATAACCGATACCAGATATAAATCCTCTGTCTGAAATAATCAATTTATCTCTATTTGGTTTAATGACTTCTTCATAGTGTTCTGCTCTATCAGCTAAAAAAAGTAACAGTTCTGCACGTTTGGAAGCCAATGAGTCTGTAAGGAGTATCTCTCTTGCTTTTATGCCAAATGCTGTTCCTCCAGGTTCTTTAGTAGTGATTATTTCAGGATGCTTATCTGCAAGCAGTTTTATTTGCGTGCTTTTACCACAAGTGTCTATGCCCTCGAAAAGTATGTACATTATTTTTTATACTCTTTTATCATTTGGTGCACCTTGGGTGTGAGAAGATGTTGGACTTCACCGTCAAAGCCCAATATAGTTCGCACTACAGAAGAGCTAACAAAGGCATATTCAAGGCTTGGCATAAGATATATGGTCTCTAACTCTTTTTTAAGAGATGCATTGGCATACCCCATTTGTAACTCATACTCAAAGTCACTTACTGCACGCAAACCCCTAATGACAATGTTGGATTCTAGTTCATCAGATAGCGTTACAAGTAAGCTGTTGAAACCTATGACTTTGAGCTTAGGATGCTCTTTGGTTGTTGCTTTTACCATCTCTATTCTCTGTTCTAAAGAGAACATAGGTTTTTTTGCACTAGAGTCGGCTACTGCAACTATAATTTCATCAAACATGCTGCATGCTCTTTTTATAATATCTAAATGCCCAACTGTTATAGGGTCAAATGTGCCTGGGTAGATTGCTCGTTTGATACTGCTCATGTTAACTCCATCTTTCCTGCTCTTTGGAAGTGGAGACTTCAGTCCCACCTACAATTTGCATAAGTATATATTTTTTATCCCTAAAGAAGCATAAATTATAAATAAGCAAAAACTTTTTTAGGCAAATAAGCTTTGGGTGGGACTGAAGTCTCCACTTCCGAGAGCTTATTTTATTTCCATCTTTGGTATAGTGAATTCTCAATGCCTAAAACATCATACCATTTTCCAATGATAAATTTTTCCATATCTTCAATGCTAGAAGATTTAGAGTAGTATCCCATTACTGGTGGTGCAATAATAACACCAAGTGTAGCTAATTTTTGCATATTTTCTAAAGCTATGGATGAAAATGGAAGTTCTCTGGGAGCAAGAAGTAGTGTTTTTTGTTCTTTTAAAGCTACTGCGGCTACTCTTGTAGCTAAGTTGTCACTTATCCCACAGGCAATCTTTGCCAATGTATTCATACTGCAAGGTATGATAGCAGTTGCATCAACTCTAAAAGAACCACTTGAGATGGATGCTGCTATATTTTCAGATGAATGTAAAGTTATTTGTGTATTTTCAAAGCTCTCAACAGTTAAGGCATTACGGGAGACAACTACATGCACTTCAACACTGGACGGCAGATAGTCAATAAACTTTTTACCAAGCTCTACTCCACTTGCCCCTGTGATTGCTACTACAATTTTCATTATTGTTCTTTATATAAAAATATTGATGTAGGATTATATCAAAAGTAGTTAAGAGTTAGTGAAATTTATAGTCAAAGTGGAGCGGGCGAAGAGATTCGAACTCTCGACAGCCTGCTTGGAAGGCAGGGTACTATCATGGGATGCAAAACGAACAAAGTCCGTCTTTGCTACGTTGTCACTGCGACAACTTCAGCAGTTGGCTCAATGTACTAGTACATTTATTGTGTAATTTATGGATGAAAATTAAATTTATGAAAAAAGTGGAGCGGGCGAAGAGATTCGAACTCTCGACAGCCTGCTTGGAAGGCAGG
>JAUXGC010000031.1 GCA_030622375.1 Sulfurovum sp. | reverse complement strand
TAAGGAAAGATAGATGGCAAAACATCAATTTCAAACAGAAATCGGACAACTTTTAAAACTCATGACTCACTCTTTGTATTCAAACAAAGAGATATTTATACGAGAACTTGTATCAAATTCTAGTGATGCGCTAGATAAATTTAACTACCTCTCGTTAACAGATGATACATTTAAGGAAGAGGATTGGTCTGGAAAAATTTCTATCAAATTGGATAAAGAAGATAACTCTATTACTATTGGTGACAATGGTTTAGGGATGAATGAGAATGACTTGATAGATCATCTTGGAACTATAGCAAAGTCTGGAACAAAAGCATTTATGGAAAATCTTACTGGAGACGCAAAAAAAGATTCTCACCTTATTGGTCAGTTTGGAGTAGGATTTTACTCTGTATTTATGGTAGCAGAACAAGTAGATGTCATTTCAAAAAAAGCGGGAGAAGAGCAGGGGTATATGTTTAGTACAGATGGTACAGGGGAGTATGAAGTAAAATCTGTAACAAAAGATGAACACGGTACGGTAATTTATATTAAACTTAAAGAGGATGAAAAAGAGTTTTTAGATAAGTGGAGAACAGAGGAGATAGTAAAAAAATACTCTAATCACATCGCATACCCTATTATGCTTAACTATACTAAAGATGAAACAACAGGAGAAGGTGATGATGCTGTAACTAAATCTGTAACTAAATCTGAACAGATTAATGAAGCTACTGCACTTTGGACACTCTCAAAATCTGAACTGAAAAAAGAAGATTACAATGAGTTCTATAAAACCATTTCGCATGGTGATGATGAGCCACTTGTTTACTTGCACAACAGAGTGGAGGGTGCTCAAGAGTTTAGTACACTTTTTTATATCCCTAAAGTAGCTCCTATGGATATGTATAGAGCAGATTATCAACCGGGGGTAAAACTTTATGTAAAAAGAGTATTTATTACTGATGATGAAAAAGAACTTTTACCTTCGTATCTTAGGTTTGTAAAAGGTATTATTGATAGTGAAGATTTGCCCCTCAATATTTCTAGAGAAATTCTCCAAGAGAACAGAGTACTTGCAAACATCAAGCAAAACTCAGTCAAAAAAATACTTACAGCCATCAAAAAACTTAAAGGTGAAGAGGCAGAGACTTTCGCATCACAATATAACAGAGTTATTAAAGAGGGTATCTATACGGATCATATAAATAAAGAAACACTACTTGAGATAGTACGTTATAAAAGTTCAACTGAAAAGGGACTTATCTCTTTTGATGATTATATTTCTCGTGGAGATGGTGAGAAAAAAGAGATTTATTATATTACAGGTGAAGATGAGAAAGTGCTTAGAAATTCACCACTTCTTGAAGCGTATAAAAAAGCTAGTGTTGAAGTGCTTATTATGGATGACAAAGAGGTAGATGGTATTGTTTCTCCGATGATAGGTAGTTATAAAGAGTGGAGCTTAAAAGATATAACAACTATAGATGCACCAGACTCTAAAACTAAGGAGGAGAAAGAGGAGATTAGCAAAGAGTTTAAAACTCTAACCGATAAAATCAAAGAGATTTTAGGTGAGGAGGTAAAAGAGGTTAAGACTTCTACGAGACTCACTTCAAGTCCATCATGTGTGATTAAAGATAGTTCTGACCCTATGGCGGGAATGGCGGCTATGTTTGCTCAAATGGGGCAAGAGATGCCAGAAGTACCACTTATTTTAGAGATAAACCCTGAGCACGAAATGATTAAAAAATTAGATGGTTTGAGTGATAAAAATCTTTTTGCAGATATTTCATGGATACTTTTAGACTCTGCAAAACTCTCAGAAGGATTAGAGCCTAAAGATAAAGGTGCATTTGCAAAAAGGATTGCAGAGTTGGCTACCAAAGCAATATAAAACTTTAGGGGTACAATAGTGGTTGTAGCCCCTTCTATTAATTCACTTTATGTTAGAATATTTTACTATTCCAACATAAGGATTCTTTTTTGAGCACACATACTTCTCCACAAAAAAAAGCAACTATTGTCTCCACTTCTGTAGCTACTATGTTGGTATTTGTAAAACTGACCATTGGTATTGCCAGTGGGTCAGTAGCAGTACTTGCTTCTGCCATAGATTCACTTCTAGATATGGCAGTTTCCATATTTAACTTTTTTGCCATTAAAAAATCTGAAGAGCACCCAGATGAAGTTTACCAATATGGAAAAGGTAAAATACAAGCTATAGCCGCAGTTATAGAAGGCACAGTGATTACTATTTCTGGAATTTATATTATCTATATGGCAATTAATAAGTTGAATCAAGGATATGAAACCACCTTGCTTACCCCAGCTATTTTTGCTATGTTATTTTCTATTGTTGCAACATATTTTCTGGTACAGTACCTAATTAGAATTGCGAAAGAGACAAATAGCATTGTCATTAAAGCAGATGCTCTTCATTATAAAACAGACCTTTGGAGTAATGCAGCTGTATTGGTGGCTCTTGGACTTATTTGGCTTACAGGACTTCATGGTATAGATGCAATTTTTGGTTTGGGTATAGGAGTCTATATCATATACTCTGCCTATGAGATTATAGTTGAAGGCATAGAGGTGCTTCTAGATAAATCTTTAGATGGAGAGTTGGTTGCAGGTATTGGAGAAATTATCTCTAGTCACTCCGAGGTTACGAGTTATCATTGGCTTAAAACAAGAACAGACGGTACTATTAATTTTGTTGAGTTTCATATGGTGCTTCAGCCAAATATGCTTTTGCTTGAAGCTCATCGGATAGCAGATGAAGTAGAAGATAAAATAATGTCACTAGATAAAGAAAAACGATGGATTATTACTCCACATTTTGACCCATATGATGATGAAGATGTCAATGAAGCGATGTTCCACGGAAAACCTTTGGTAAAAGTAGACAAACAAAGTTAATGTTAAAAGATATCTATCTTCTGTCTCCCACACCCAAAGAAGAGACTGTATTCCTGCCTATGATAGAGTTTAAAACTACTGCAAAGTCTATAGACTTTTCTCATAGTGATACTCTAATGTTTACCTCTAAACAAGCGGTAGTCACAGCAGACAAGATAGATAGTTCTTGGAAGGATTACCCTTGTGTAGCCATAGGAACTGCTACTAAAAAGCAGATAGAGGATTTGGGCGGAGAGGTTATTTACCATCCAAAATCTTTTTATGGTGAAGCTTTAAGTCGTGATATATTAACGTTTTTTAGAGATAAAAAATTGTTGTATCTTCGTCCAAAAGAGGTATCTTTTGACTCTAAAGGTTTTTTAGAAAAAGAAGGTTTAGTAGTCCAAGAACAAATTATATATGAGACATTTTGTTTAAAGTATTCATTTAAAAAGAAACCTTCAGATGGCTCTATTGTCATCTTTACTTCTCCCTCAACAATTCACTGTTTTTTAAAGAATTTTGAGTGGAATCAGAGTTATACCGCTGTAGTTATAGGCAAAGCTACTAAAGTGCATTTGCCTAAAAATGCAAAGTATGTAGTAGCTAAAAAACCACTTATATCTGCCTGTATAGAAAAAGCTAAAGAGGTTTTACTAACTTCTAACTGCAAATAGGGTACAATAAATTTAACCTAAGTGATGCGACTACTGTATATGGGGTCCAACATTAATCTTGGTGGGACATGTAGTCTCTTGGTGTGAGGGTCTTTTCGTTTGAGCATGGTTTTTCCTGCGAGAAATTACCCCCTAAAGAGAGACTCTCTCCTGCATTGTTGGCTTATTAGGGCCGACTTTAAACAGAACGCTCACTCGGGGGAATTGATGTTTATATTTATATTTAAGTAGTTTGTGTTTGAGTATAAATATGAATATTATTTTAAATTAAAATTTATTTCCTAATTAATTTTTTTGGAGAGTACAAATGAATGTATTGATAGTGGGCGCAGGTGGTAGAGAGTACTCAATTGGTTTAACACTTAAAAAAGATGAAAATATAAAAAATATCTATTTTGCACCAGGCAATGGAGCAACAGATAAGTTGGGTAGAAATTTAAATATAAGTGATTTTAGCGAATTGGCAGATTTTGTTGAAGAAAATGATATTAATCTTACTATTGTTGGTCCTGAAGGACCATTAGTTGATGGTATTGTTGATGTTTTTCAAAAAAGAGAGTTAACCATTTTTGGTCCTACAGCAAAAGCAGCACAACTAGAGGGCTCGAAAATTTTTATGAAAAATTTTCTTGCTCGTCATAATGTTCCTACGGCAAAATATATTCAAACAGACTCCCTGAAAGATGCTTATAAATTTATAGATACTCTTGATACTCCCATTGTCGTTAAAGCAGATGGGCTTTGTGGTGGCAAAGGTGTCATTATAGCTCAAAGTCACGATGATGCAAAAAAAGCAGCTGGAGAAATGCTTTCTGGTAACTCTTTTGGTGATGCAGGAACAAGTATTGTGGTTGAAGAGTTTTTGGATGGATATGAACTTTCAGTTTTTGCTATTTGTGACGGGAAAGATTATGTAGTTCTTCCTGCGGCACAAGACCATAAAAGACTTCTTAATGATGATGAGGGTCCAAATACTGGTGGCATGGGAGCGTACGCTCCAACGCCCCTTGTTAATGATGAGATTTACCGTAAGTTAAACGAACAAGTTATTGAGCCAACTCTTAAAGGAATGAAAGAGGAAGAGATGCCATTTACTGGCGTACTTTTTATTGGCGTAATGGTAGTAAAAGGTGAGCCTATAATTCTTGAGTATAATGTACGTTTTGGTGACCCAGAGTGTGAAGTATTGATGCCACTACTTAAGTCACCTGCAAGCGAACTGTTTTACAAAGCGGCGACAGGTGACTTGAAAAATGCCAAAATAGAGTTTTATGATAAGTATGTGGTAGGTGTAGTCATGGCAAGTAAAGACTATCCTTATAAGAGTACTCTTCCTGCTGAAATTATAGTGGATGGTATTTACCATAAAGAGTTAAATAAAAATGCACATATTTCATATGCTGGTGTGAGTCTTGGAAATGATGATAAGCTTTATGCAGCAGGTGGAAGAGTACTTGTTTGCGTGGGGGTTGGAAGTAGTCTTAAAGAGGCTCAAAAAAATGCCTATATGCTAGTAGGTCAAATACATTTTGCCGGTAAGCAGTGTCGAACAGACATAGCCTATCAAGCACTTTAGGAGTTCGCATGGTTGAAGATTTTTCGTTGCCTATAGCGAGCACACAAAAAAGAGTGGGTGCATTTGTTATAGATGATTTGATTGTAAGTTTTTTCATCTTAATTATCTTTTATGATCAGTTGATTGCTATTACTTCAAATCTTTCTGGTTCAATGTCATCAGAAGAAGGAATGATACTTATGAAAGCCCAGCTAGAACAGTTTAGTAAAGATAATTTTTTGACTATAATTTTAATAAGGGTTGCATATCATGCAGTATTGGTTTGGCAAAATGGTATGACTTTAGGAAAATATATTATGAAAATAAAAGTGATTGATTTTGAAACAGGATATAATCCCTCATTGACAAAAGCATTTTTGCGTGGATTGTTGCGAATAGGGAGTGAAATAGTTTTTTACTTAGGTTTTATTATGGCATTTAAGATGCCATTTAAGCAAACCTTTCATGATAAATTTTCAAACTGTGTGGTTGTAGATGCATAAAATTTTACTCCCTCTCATTTTTTTCTTGAGTGTGCAAACACTATACGCAGTAGAGAAAAAAAGTAAAATAGAAGTAACTGCAAAACAGATAGACAGCAATGGTACAACAGTAAGAGCAACAGACGGTGTTGTAGTATTTTATGAAAACTCTACGATAAAAGCAACATCTGCCTCGTACGACAAGGAGACTAAACTACTTGTGCTAGATGGCAATGTTGAGATGATAGGATACAAGGGCAGCAAGGAGCATATGAAGCATTTGGAGATACAGACACAGAGCAATGAAGTTACTTTTGAAGAGCTTTTTTTTGTAAGTGAAAATGATGTTTGGCTCTTTACGGATAAAGCAACTAGGAATGAAGGTAATTATACTTTTGGAAGAAGTATGCTCTCTAGTTGCGACATAGATGACCCTTTATGGAAGATGGTTTTTGCTAACTCTATATATGATAGTAAAGCAGGGTACATGAAAGTGTATGACGCAAAGGTTTATTTTTGGGATGTACCTATTTTTTACTCTCCATACTTATCTTTTTCAACCAACAAAAAAAGGAGCTCTGGTTTACTGTCTCCTCGTTTGGGATATACAGAAAAGGAAGGGTATGTGTATGAGCAGCCTATTTTCTGGGCCATTTCGCCAAGTATGGATTTAGAGTTGAATCCACAGATTCGTACAAATCGTAGTGTAGGACTTTACAGTACTTTTCGTTTTCTTAATAACGAGCACTCTTATGGAAAATTAAGAGTAGGATACTTTAAAGATAAAGAGAGCTATATGGTAGAGAACAATCTTCCTGAGCAAGAACACTATGGAGTAGAGTTTAGTTATGAGTCTTCTGAAATGTTTTCTGGCAAACCATCTCAAGAGTTTACAGATGGTTTGTATGTTAATGCTACTTTTTTGAATGATATAGACTATATAAATTTACAAAAGACACGATTTCAATCTTTTGGTTTAACCCCGATACAAGAATCACGATTTAACTATTTTTTAGCTAATGAAAACTATTATGCAGGGATTAATACAAAATATTTTATAGATACACGAAAAGAGAATGATGATGAAACTCTGCAGGTACTGCCTTCTGTACAGTTACATAAATATTTAGACCATTTTTTATGGAAAAATCTTACCTACAGTACTGATATTCAATTTAAAAATCTTGATAGAAAAAAAGGTACTACACTTAAACAAGTAGAGATGAAAATACCAATAGAGTTTACTGCTTCATTTTTTAATGATTTTGTAAATATTTCATTTAGTGAGGAGATTTACTATAGCAAATTTTTTTTTGGTAGTGGAAATTATATTTATGATGATTTTCAATACTATAATAATACGCATAGAGTCAAACTCTTTACAGATTTGACAAAAAAATATGATAACTTTATACATGTTCTATCTACATCTTTAGAGTATGTAAAATTAGGGAATGAAGATGAAAACCCAGTGGCATTTGATATGCTTTTGGATGAGCAAAAAGAGCTTTTTTCAGTTGGTTTATCTGAAGAGCACTATAGTTTTTCTTTAAGCCATTATTTTTATGATACAGAGATGAACTTAGGGTTGTACCAACGCATTTCACAAAAATATTATACGAATAGAGAGTATGAGTTTGCAGATATAAGTAATGAAATGATGTATGATTCTGGAAAATTGGTATTATACAATAATCTAGTGTATGCTCCAGAATTTGATAAAATACGTGAATCTTCAAGTTATATTTCACTAAATCAAGAGTTTTATAATTTTTCTGTAGGCCATGCATATAAGCAAGTTCTGGATGATCAACCAAATACAATAGCTGCAAATGATTTAAATTTAAATGTTGGTTATGCATTTAATGAGAGATTGAAATTTTCTGCCGGCGTAACTTATAATGTTGATGATTCTTCTAGTAGACAGTGGATATTTGGAGGAGCTTATGAGCGTGACTGCTGGAGTATGTCTGCTTATGTACGACAAGATATTACTCCAAGACCTACAGGATATACAACAGACAATAGTATTTATTTGCAGTTTAACTTTATACCTTTTGGTGGAATAGGAATATCTAGTGCGCAGCTAGATCAGCCAGTTCAATAGTGGGTAATTCTATGGAAGAGATTGATTGGGCGTTAGATATTTTATCTTTGCCCAAATTAGTTTGCAAAGCTGATATTAAAAGTCAGTACTATTTTTTTTCAAAAAAATATCATCCTGACTTTGGAGGAGATACAGTTAAAATGGAACAAGTCAATATGGCATATGGAATCTTGACAGATTACATAGAAGGGTTTCGCTATACTTTTGACGAAGATGAGATAAATAGACAATTTTCAGGAATAGATTATGCCAATCAATTTAGACCCTAATTATTATTTTGAAGATAGAGAGGATGCGGCAGTTAAGCTCATGAAAGTACTGCCCCTTAAGTTGCTAGAAGAAAATGAAACGGTTGTAATAGGAGTTAGTGAGGGAGGTTCTTATCTTGCAAGCGAGATTGCCAAGGCTACAAATTCAGAAATGGATATTCTTCTTACGGAAGCTATTTTGGCACCAAATAATCCTGAATTGACTATAGCCATAGTTTCTGAAACAGAAGAAGTTGTAATGAATAAAGCGCTAATAGACTCTTTTGGTATTAGTGAAGATTATGTTTATAGCGAGGCAAAACGAAAATATGACGAAGAGGTACTATCGTATGTTTATAGATACCGTAAAGGTAAAGATTTAACTTCTCTTAAAGGCAAATATGTAGTTTTAGTTGATGAGTGTATAGAGACAGGACTTACTATGACTGTTGCACTAAAATCAGCAATTGAAAGAGAAGCAAAAAACATTTATATTGCAACGCCAATTTTAGATAAAATGGTATATCAAGATTTACTCTCTATTTGTGATGGTGTATTTTGTCCATATAAAATAGAGAACTATATTTCGATAGAGTACTATTATAAAAATTTCGAAACTTTAAGTATTGAAGAGATATTTGAGATTATGGAATCTAGAGAATTTGAAAACAAGAGGGAAGAAAATAGACAAGACCATTGAGGTATCAAGTTATATAAATTTTATACAAAAGATAAAGTTTTTACAAAGTTAATAATAAAAAGGATAGAAGTATATGCAAGAACAGATAATAGAAATTAGTGTAAATAGTCTTGAAGAGAAGTACGCATTTAATAAAGTAGCCAAACAAGCAAGTGGTGCAGTAATGTATTCTCAAGGCAAAGCGGTACTTATAGCTGCCGTTGCCATAGATGAGAAAGCGGTATCTGAAGATTTTCTTCCGTTAACTGTGCAGTATATAGAAAAGTCGTATGCTGCGGCTAAGATTCCTGGAGGTTTTATAAAAAGAGAGACAAAAGCAAGTGATTTTGAATCTTTAACTTCTCGTATCGTGGATCGTTCACTGCGTCCTCTGTTTCCTAAAGGTTTTTATTTTCCTGTAACAATTAGTATCATGGTTGTTAGTTCTGATGAAGAGGTAGATATGCAGGTAGCTGCACTTCATGCAGCTAGTGCCTCACTATTTATTTCAGATATTCCCTTTTCAACAAGTATTGCTGCTGTAAGAATAGGAACAGTGGAAGATGATATTATAATCAATCCGACACTTTCACAGCAAGCTAGTAGTGAGCTTGACCTTCTTGTAGTAGGCTCAGGAGAAAATATAGTAATGATAGAGATGCGTACGCTTGCTTCTGAAAATGAGTCTGTACAGAGTGCAAATGAGTTTAGCGAAGAGGCTCTAGTAGATGTAATTGAAGTTGCAACCAAAGCCATAGGAGAAGCAACATTAGCTTATACGGAAGCTTTTACTCCTATAGTTAGAGAACCATTGGTGCTTGTTTTGGCTCAAGATAAGGCAGATGAATCACTTTATGCTTATATTCAAAAGAATTATACAGCAGACATAGAAGAGGCTATTGCCTATATGGCAAAGAGTGAACGTGCAAGTCAACTTAAAAAAGTACGAACAAAGATAATAGATAATTTAGAAGCAGAAGGTAAAGCAGCAGATAAAGAGTTGGTTTCTGAAGTTCTTGGGGCATATAAGAAAGTTTTAGTACGAGCAATGATTTTAGATAAAAATATAAGGGCAGATGGGCGTGCTTTGGATGAGGTAAGACCTATAAGCATAGAGACCAGTCTTTTACCATCAGTACATGGCTCATGCCTTTTTACCCGTGGACAGACGCAAGCACTTGTTACAGCAACACTTGGCGATAAAAAAGATGCACAAATGTACGAAATGATTACCAAGAAAAATTCTCTCTCAGAAAACTTTATGGTGCATTATAATTTTCCAGGATACTCTGTTGGAGAAGCAAGATACATAGGTGCACCAGGGCGTAGAGAATTGGGACACGGAAACCTTGCTAAAAGAGCACTGGAGCCAACTCTTTCACTCCATCATAGCGATACTATTCGTTTAGTGTCAGAAATATTAGAAAGTAATGGGTCTTCTTCTATGGCAACTATATGTGGTGGGTCTCTAGCTCTGCGTTCTGCAAATATTGATATGCTAGATCTTGTTGCAGGTATTGCTATGGGTCTTATTAGTGAAGGCGATAGATATGCTGTTCTCACAGATATTATGGGTCTTGAAGACCATGATGGAGATATGGACTTTAAAATAGCAGGAACAAAAAAAGGTATTACAGCACTTCAAATGGATATTAAGCTAGGAGGCATAAGCTTGGAGATTTTAAAAGATGTTTTTGTGCAAGCAAGTATAGGCAAGAATCATATTTTAAAGCTCATGGAAGATGCTGAATCAAATATTGTTAAAAGTGAAGCACTTCCAAGTACGGAAAACTTTATTGTAAATCCAAGTAAAATAGGTGATATTATTGGTAAAGCAGGTGCAACAATCCGTGAAATCATTGAAAAATTTGAAGTGAGTATAGATATTGACCGTGATATTGGAGAAGTGAAAGTAGTTGGTAGCGATATAGAAAAAGTAAAAGCAGCAAAAATACATATTGAAAATATTGCATCTGCCCCAGTAAAACAACAGATGACTTATGAAGTAGGAAAAAGTTATCAAGGTAAAGTTAAAAAGATAGTGGATTTTGGACTTTTTGTGGAAATGCCAGATGGTTTTGATGCACTGTTACATATTTCCAAAGTAGCCAAAGATAGAGTGAATAACCTTCCAGAGAGATATAGTGAGGGGGATGATATTACAGTAGTGGTAATGGAGCAAAAAGGTAGAAAAGTGGAGTTGGCAACACTGGATTTTTTAGCATAGGTTAAATTTATTTTAGTTATAATTTTAGCGTTTATATAAAGTGATCAGTAGGGAAATGTAAGCATTTA
>JAUXGC010000128.1 GCA_030622375.1 Sulfurovum sp. | reverse complement strand
TTAGCAAAAGAGGTAGTACAAGATACAGCAATAAAAGGCAAAGAAAAAAGAGTTTTAAAATATGACTATAAATTACAAAAAGATGATATAGTAGAAGTGACTATAGGATATTATCTTGTCAATCCAAAAATGCTCAAAAGTTTAGATTTGCAAAAAAGTGAAGTAGCAACAAAATTTCATCTGTTTAAAACAGAAGATTTTAAAATTAAAACCAATTAAGGAGTCGTAATGGCAGTACCTGAAGATGTGGGATGTAGCAATGAGACTTGTGTAGATGCACCAAAGTGCCAAAGAACAGTTATTTATGAAAATGGCACAGCAAGAGAAGTAAAAAGTTTTGGCGGAACAGTAGATAAAGGTTGCGGTAAGTTTATTCCAAAAAAAGAAGAAGGGTAATTAATCGCCTCTTTTCTCTTTTAAAGAAAATTTTCCAATCTCCTCTAGAAATGTAGTAGCATATGAGCCTTTGGGTAGCCAAAAAGAGACAGTAAGTTTTTTCTCTTCTTTTATGTAGTCTGTTTCTACCTCTTTTGGCCATATCCACGCAAACCGTCTATCTCCCTTTAAACTATTTAATTCTGTATCGTCATACTCTTCTTCAAGATGATAAGCATCATTTTGGGCTCTTAGGGCATTTTCTCCACATAGCAGTCCTGTTGGAGAAATTTTGTTTTGTTTGAAGAGTTGAGCACTTTGTGACATGTCTTTTATAAAGTTTGTTTTTCCAAAAGGATAAGGCATGACAACATCTCCCAAAAAAAGTTTAAGAAATTGAGGCTGCTTTTTAAGTACATTAACAAGCTCTTGTGGATACTTTAGTTTTTTGGCAGCTTGAGTAGAATCATTAGAAGCTATGATAACAGAGGTTTTTACTCTTGAACTTAGCCATCTGTTGAAAAGGTAACTTTGGTATGCTGAAACTAAAAGTTTTTCTTTGCTTCCTTTGAGCTTTTTACCGCTGTGCGCTATCTGTTTGCCTTGTAAATAAGAGCGATTATCTTCACCAAAACGTTGATAACCATAGTAGTTTGGTATGCCATCAACTTGCATTTTTTTAGCCGTAGTATTAAAAAACTTTGCATCTTTTTCATTAATATAATGTAAAATAATGGAGAAGCGATTACCTTTGAGATGACCTATCTTTATGGGGGATCTATTATAGGTACGTTCAAGTATCTCTATTTTGTCAGTGGTTAAATTTTTGTTTAGCTCTTTTTCATATTGTTTGTGTAGGGAGATATACTGTGTGGTTGTGGCATTTTTATCTTTTAATCCAGCATAGCCTATATCTCTCTCTTGCAAACCTGTAGCTTTGGCTAGTACGGTAATGAGTTTCCATGTGCTCATATCTGTTTTTTTAATTTTTAATATAAGATAGTTTCCAGTTCCGCTAAAACTGTAAAGAGGTATCTCCTCAACAAAAAATCGTTCAATGGTTTGTTTAAAATTAAATTGGATAGGGGTATGGTTGTAGGCGTAAATTTTAATATAATTCATGAATGAATTATATCCAAATAGTTGCAAGGATAGACATTAGTTTGAAGTATTCACCTCTAGTGTTGACCGTCCTTGGAAGCTTTTATGGAAGATTATATTATTTTCTCTTTCCTATGACAAAAGAAATTTTTGCATTGATTCGGTATTTTGTAATTTTATCACCATCTACTTTTGCACTAACATTTGTGATGTTAATAGATTTGATGTTGTCTACAGACTTACTTGCAGATTTTACTGCACGTGCTGTTGCATCTTCCCAAGATTTTTCTGATTGAGCTAAAACTTCAATTACTTTTACTATTTTTGACATATAAATCCTTTTGCTTTGATATATTTTATTGTATCACTATTTGCCTTAACTATATTTATTTTGTTCTCTTACCCACACTTACCTGGTGCGCACTTCATGCCTCCACATTTGCCCTCGAGTTTACTTTTAATACTTCCAGACTGCATACTGTCTAACATCTCTTGAGTCTCTTTGGGGTGAGCAATAAAGTTGTATCCTTTGTAGAGTGTGTAGAAACCATAAAAAATAACAAGCATGGCTGCTAGTTTCATCATGGTTCCACGCAGAGACCCTTTTTGAAGAAATTTAGTAATGCTGCCCAAAAAGAAGAGTGCAGGGATAGTAGCTAGTCCAAAAGTTGCCATAACTATAGCACCCCATAAAGGACTGGCTGTACTTGCTGCAAAAATAGCAAATGAATAGACTAGACCACAAGGAATGATACCATTGAGCATACCAAGCAAGAAGAAACTTTGAAGGGATTTATTGTTGATGAGTTTTCTAAAACTATTTTGATACCAACTGTTTTTAGATACAGACCACTCTGCAGAGTTTAAAAATTTAAGATTACCTACAAGTGATAATCCTGCCAATATCATTAAAATACCTGTAAGTACAAAAAGTACACCTTTAGTAGTAGGAGTAAAAGCAATAGCTTTTCCAAGAAGTCCAAACATGGCGCCCAAAACAGTATAAGTAGCTACCCGTCCAAAATTATAGGCAAGATGAGATATTGTCTGCTTCGCCCATGATGAAGTTTGGTCTATCTTGGCAGAACTGTATGCGACAACAATACCTCCACACATCCCAATGCAGTGTCCTACGCTTCCTAAAAAAGCGGTGCTAAGAATGATTAGAAGGTCAATATTGTTCATTTTTTCTCTTTAATATTATAGATGAGTTTTAAAATAAGATGTCAAACTATAGTATTTTTTTGTTAAAATGATGTTAACCGCACAAAACAAGGAAAATAATGCTTAAAGTGTTCAAGCGTAAAATAACTAAAATGTTTAGAGAATTTTTAGTTTATCATCATAGTTCTCTAGAGTTTCGCGCAAAAATATTGACATTGATGGTGTCTGCCAATGGCGAAATATGCGAATGCGAAAAGCAAAAACTCAAAGAGATATCATATAGCATATATGCTGATGACCAAGATAGAGCAGAAGTGCTCATAGATACAGTTAACGAATATCATAATAAAATTATAACAGATAATGGACTTGATTTTGAACATCTTATTCAATTAGTAGCAAGAGAAGCTAAAGATGTAAAACGTTTTTCAGAAAAGATAGACATAGAGTTGCTTTTGCAGCTAAGTGAGTGTACAGAAGATGAGGATGATATACTTTTTCAGACACGCATTTTGGAGTTTTTGCAGAACTTAAAGGATGAGTATGGAGTGGTATAGATTTATTATATTTGGTCGTGTACAAGGAGTTTTCTATAGAAAGTTTGTTTCGCAAACTATGATGAAAAACCAGTATAAAGGTTATATTCAAAATTTAAGTGACGGTACTGTAGAGGTTGTAGCAGAAGTTTTTGATGATGATTTCGATACTTTTCTGCAAATACTTAAAAAAGGTTCACTTTTGAGCAGTATTGAAAATATAGAGTATCAAGTCATAAGTGAAGCAACATTTACAGCAGATGGTTTTGAAATAAGGTACTAGAAGTGATAACCCTTTAGGGGGAGGGTAGTCATTCTATCTCTTTGGCAAACTTGGCTTTTAGTTTTGCTAATTTTGGCGGAATGACAGCCATGCAATATCCTTGCATAGAGTTTTGACGATAATAGTCTTGATGATAGGATTCTGCTTTATAGTAACTCTTTAAAGGCTCAATAATTGTAACTATGCGGTCAGAGTAGTCTGCCTGTGCAGCTTCTAATGATGCCTTTGCTACCTCTTTAGTCTCTTCATCGCAATAGAGTATGATTGAACGGTACTGTGTTCCTCTGTCCGCACCTTGCTGATTTAAAGTAGTAGGATTATGTATTGTAAAAAAGATATCAAGTAGAGTATCGGAAGTAATAATAGTATCATCGTAAGTAATTTTAATCACTTCTGCATGACCTGTTTCTCCAGTACATATATCTTGGTAAGTTGGATCAAGCATCTCTCCGTTTGCATACCCGCTTTCAACATCATTTACACCTTTTAGCACCTCAAATACAGCCTCTGTACACCAGAAGCATCCACCACCAACTATAAGTTCTTGTTGTGCCATTTTAATTTTCCTTTTTTATTTAAAAAGTTGTTTAATTTGTATTGACTTTCTATGTTATAATACC
>JAUXGC010000011.1 GCA_030622375.1 Sulfurovum sp. | reverse complement strand
GTTTTGATGTCTTCGCGTTTTGGCATAGAGGAATACCCTTGATTTTTAGTTTAAAATTATACTATAAACGGATAAAAAATGCCCTTAAAAACAAGGCTCTTAAGTGGCATTGTATCTATTTAGAAGAGATCCAAGCTACTTGACTCTTGATTTAATTTCTTTTTTTTGTATAATTTCTTTTGTATAATTTTTTTAGGAATCATAATCTCTTCTGCGGGTACTTCTGGCTCAATACCCTCTTCTTGTGTTTGATCTATACTTGTAGGAATACTTGAAATAATCGGGATTGTCTGATTGTAGTCTGCTACGATACTTTTACTATTTGTAGCCTCTATATTTTTTGATATATTGTATTGTAGTGGAATTTGCGTTAAATTACTGTCAAAGTCTTCTATAAGTGTTGCTTTTGCATCATTTACAAGGAAAAAAGTTTTTGGATGAAAAATATCACTATAAGTTTTGATGTATGCTACAGTGTAAGCGCTTTGAATCTCTACTTTTGTAACTATGCCTACTGGAATATTGGCAAAGAAAATATTATCTAGTCCAGAGGTAATGACTTTGTCACCAATTTTTATTTTATGCCACTTTGGAATAAATTTAATACGCATTTCATGATTTTTTACTCCTATAGCAATACCAGGAGCCTGACTTTGTCCTATAAAAACAGAAAAACGGCATATAGTGTTGGAAGTAAGATATCCGTAGAGTTGATTATTATCTACTTTTGCTATACCCGCTACTACGGTACCTTGTATTAGTCCATAAAGCTTATCTTCAACAACTGCTTTAGGCTTAGTAAGGATAACTTGTGAAAAACTATTTAGCTTTACGTAAGATATGGTTTCTACAATAGATATATTGTGAACAGGCATTTTTTGAAGTTGAGGAAGCACATCATAAACATTTTTAATTTGTTTGACATAGTGCATCTGTTCAAAAAGGCGTTTACGCAAGATACGATTCTCTTTGCCTAGTTTTTCAATGGACTCTTTTTGAAAGATGTAGCTATGACTCTTATCTTCTATATTTTGTGTAAAATTTTTATAATTTTGTTTTATAGGGTTAACAATATCTAAAAGTACATTCTTGAAATGCTTATTACTTCTTGTAAATAATACTGTTAATCCCAATAATAGTATTATAAAAACAAGTATCTTAGTCTTCATATGCCATTTGTTGGAGTATATCTATCTCTTCTAATGCTATACCAGTACCTCTTGCAACTGCCAAAAGAGGATCCTCTGCAATATATACTGGAAGTTTTATAATATCAGAAATATATTTATCTAAACCTTTAATAAGTGCGCCACCACCAGTGAGTACAATGCCATTTTCTACAATATCACCTGCAAGTTCAGGAGGTGTTTTTTCCATTACGTCTATAAGAGCATTAGTAATCTCTTCAAGGGAGCCTTTTATGGCAGATCTGATATGTTCAGAAGTAACTTCAACAGAAGCTAGGCTACCACCTACTTGGTCTCTGCCACTTACAGTGGCTACCAACTCTTCTTCCAGTTGTATCGCTGTACCAATCTTAATTTTTAAATCTTCTGCAACACGCTCACCAATAAGAAGATTAAAATTCTTTTTAATATAATCTATGATAGCTTGGTCCATATGGTCTCCAGCAACACGAATAGACTTGCTAAGCACAAGTCCACCTAGTGAGGTTACACCAACCTCAGTAGTTCCTCCACCAATATCAACTACAAGATTTCCATTTGGCTCTTTTATTGGTATCCCTGCACCAATTGCTGCTGCCATAGGCTCTTCTATAAGATATACATATCTTGCTCCAGCATTTTCAGCAGAGTCTTTTACTGCTCGTCTCTCTACTTGAGTCAACCCATAAGGCACGCATATAATAACACGAGGAGAGAAAAAACCTTTTCTTTTGTGCGCTTTTTCAATGAAATAGCGAATCATCATCTCTGTCACTTCAAAGTCTGCTATAACACCATCTCTCATAGGACGAATAGCTTTGATGTTACCAGGTGTTTTACCTACCATATTTTTTGCCTCTTGACCAACAGCTAAAATACGCTGTTGTCCAGTTTTATCATACTGTATAGCAACCACTGAAGGTTCGTTTATGCATATACCTTGTCCCTTAACAAGCACAAGTGTGTTTGCTGTTCCTAAATCGATAGCTAAATCGTTAGAGAACATTCCTAATAATCTTTTAAACATTTATTTTATCCTTTTTTGTATGGCAGATTTTGTTATGCAATTTTTTTATTTTTTATATATAGAGGCTTTGCGCCTTCTTCAACTACCTCTTGAGTAATAACCACATCATATCCTGCAAGTTCTGGAAGTTCGTACATCACATCAAGTAGTATCTCTTCAAGTATGGACCGCAATCCTCTAGCTCCTGTTTTTCTATTGATAGCTTTTTGGGCAATCAAAGATAGTGCACTTTCTTCAAACTTTAAGACTGCATCGTCTATTTCAAAAAGTTTTTGATACTGCTTAACAAGAGAGTTTTTAGGTTCAGTTAAAATACGAACCATATCTTCTTTAGATATTTCACCAAGTGTTGCAAGCACATGAAGCCTACCTATAAGTTCAGGGATAAGCCCAAAAGACACAAGGTCGTCTGCCTCTACAAGATGAATAAGGTTTGCTTCATCTTTTTTAGAACGTTTTTCCTGACCAAAACCTAAAGTGTTAGCTCCTAGTCTTCTTTTTACTATATCATTAAGACCATCAAATGCACCACCACAAATAAATAAAATGTTAGATGTGTCTATTTGTATAAAGTCGTCATTTGGATGTTTTCGCCCACCTTTTGGTGGGATATTTACCACAGAACCCTCTATAAGCTTTAGGAGAGCTTGTTGTACACCCTCTCCAGATACATCACGCGTAATAGAGCGGTTTTCACTCATCCTAGCAATCTTATCTACTTCATCTATAAAGACAATTCCTTGTTCTGCTCGTTTAGGGTCACCATCTGCTGCCATAAGAAGCTTAGTAAGAATATTCTCTACATCCTCACCTACATATCCAGCTTCGGTGAGGTTTGTTGCGTCTGCTATGGCAATAGGCACATTCAAAAACCTAGCAATGGTTTGAGCCAAAAGTGTTTTGCCTGAACCAGTTGGACCAACGAGAAGTACATTTGATTTATCTATTTGTGTATCATCATCCATGGTATCCCTAAAGATACGTTTATAGTGATTATATACAGCGACAGAGAGTGTTTTTTTTGCTTCTTCTTGACCAATGACATATTCATTAAGTAAGCTATGTATCTCTTTTGGTATATATAGAACTTGTGCCTCTAATGGTGAACTCTGCTCAACTTCGTCCCCATTAAAAACTCTATAAGCTGCAGATGTACAGTTTGAACAGATAGATCCATATTCTCCAGTGAGTATAGGGTTTTCTTCGCTCTCAACATCAAAACATAGACTACATTTTCTAGTCGACATTATTTTTCCTTGTAAAGGGTATGCCTCTTTTTGAGGTTTTTATAAATTCACAGAGTGATTTTACTTTCGAAGAGTTAGTTGTTTCAAAAAGTACTTGAGCGACCTCTTGCAGAGGGTTTCCTTGTTCAAATAGCTCTCTGTATGCAACTTTAAGTTCGTTAATCTCTTCGCGGTCTATTTTTCTTCTTAATCCTGCCAAGTTTAGACCACGCAAAGAAGCACGATTTCCTTCTGCCAAACAGAAAGGAGGAATATCTTGTGCCAATGCAGAAGCTCCCCCTATCATCACATAATCACCTATATGAACAAATTGATGCACTGGAGTTAGTCCACCAATAACCACATGGTTACCCAACTCAACATGCCCAGCTAGTGTAGCACCATTTGCCAAGATGCAGTTGTCGCCTATAATTACATCATGTCCTAAATGCACATACCCCATAAGAAGATTGTTGTTGCCTATTTTAGTAATAGAACCACCACCTTTTGTGCCAGGGTTAAGAAGAGTAAACTCTCTAATAGTATTATTATCACCTATGACAAGCTGTACATCTTCACCATCAAATTTTAAATCTTGAGGAATAGTCCCAATAGCAGAGTGAGAGAAGATATGATTATTTTTCCCAATAGTCGTATTGCCATCTATCAAGGCATGAGAAGATATGGTAGTATTGTCGCCTATTATAACTTTTGAACCAATATATGAAAAAGGACCTACAGATACATTTGTACCCAATATAGCACCTTTTTCAACAATAGCAGAAGGATGGATTAGAGACATTTTTAAACCTTATTTTTATCGACAATCATTGCTTTGAGTTCAGCTTGTGCAACCAATTTATCATCTACATATGCTTTGGCATCTAGCTGCCACACTACACCTTTATTTCTAATCACATCAATTTTATATATAAGTTGGTCACCTGGCACAACAGGGGTACGAAACTTTGCTTTGTCTATGCTCATAAAGTAAACAACTTTATTGTTTATCTCTTCCTGACTAGCATTATCCATGCTCTTAAATGCAAGTATGCCACCAGCTTGTGCCATCCCTTCTATAATCATCACCCCAGGGTAGATAGGATGATCTGGAAAATGACCTTGAAATACAGGTTCAGATATAGAGACATTTTTAAAACCCTCTATATGTTTACCAGCAATAAGTTCTGTAACTCTGTCTAGAAGTAAAAATGGATATCTATGTGGAAGTATTTTTTGAATATCAACAGCATTATAAAGCACAAAAAAACCTTTGAGTGAAAATTTGATATATTTTATCGCAAAGTTGGTAAAAAGTTGATAAAAATCAAATTTGTTTAGTATTTTTATATCTTTGACTTGCATTGGGCAATAGATGCTATAATTTAATAAATAACCAGCACCTCTTTCACGTCACTATAGGTTTTGCTTTGACAAAAGATTTCTATTTTGTTGGTGGGTATGCTTTTTACTATCAGTATGGCAGAGAGGTCATAAGGTGTTATGCCTAGTCCAGTACGTACTTTAATCTCTTCGTTAAAAGTAGGAGGATTATAGATGAGCTCTGTTACTGTTGTGTAGTTTGTGTCGGCTATGGTGTTGTAGTGCTCTAGTGTAACAAAGCGTACTTCATCACGGCTCATATGGTGTACTTTACCTATGTTGTACTCTATTTTTCCTCTAGTGTATTCACCTTTGAGTGTAGAGTAGGGTAAAAAGTGGGCAGGTATTACCTCTTTTTTTATACGCAAAAAACCCATAGTCAAACGCCAGTTTAGAAAACGTTGTTTTATGATTTTATATGGTATATTTTTCTCTTCAAGCTTCCATCGTTTCTCATATATCTCTACTCGTTCCTCTATGGATTCTGGTTGTATCTGTTTTGAGAGTGGTACAAAAAGCTCATCGGTCAGTTTTTCTTGCTGGCCACGCTGAATGTTAAGTCCAAATATGCAACCACAGTAATCTTGACGGTAGAGAGCATCTTTTTTAGCTAAAATATTTTGCTCTTGTGTTCCTGAAGCTTTTCTGTAGTCAGGAGCAACAAAAGCTATATTTTCTTGTTTTGCCAGAGCATCACCAGCAACTTGAAGTTGTTTTAGTGATTTTTTAGGGCTAGTGAGCAGGGTAGAAGTAAAAGTCTTTTCCTTTAATTCTTTAGCCTTTTTGGCACTCACCTCAAAACGCCTGTCAAAACAGACTGAACATCGGGCACCTTTTTCTGGTTCCTGCTCCAACCCTCTTACAGCTTCAAGCCAATTTTCTACATCATATTCACCCTCTATGAGTTCAATATTAAGCATTTTGCAACTTCTTTTTACATCAAGTAGCCTAAGATAGTATTCACTATATGGATGAATATTTGGGTCATAAAAAAATCCTACAAGCTTCTCTTGGGGAAAATCTTCTTGAAGTTTTTGTAAAAAGTAGTGACTATCTACTGCACAACAGATATGTACTAACACATCGATCCTTTTAAGGTTTTTTGTAGGGTGTTGTGTCCTCACAACACCATTGAGTTAAAATTTAACAGCGTGTTGTCGGGAGACAACATCCTACATAATTGGTTATTCCATTATTATTCTTGCAACATTTTTGGAGCTTCCATGACCAAGATACTCTCTCAGCTCTTTGGCTTTGTTGGCAAATATTTTTCTATCGGTATGCTCATACTCTTTAAGGAGATTTTCAACGGAAACCTCTTCTTGCAGAAGCTCATTATGTAGCGTACTGTTGTTGTGGTGGGTTAGGATAATATTTGCCAATCCTACCTGCTTAATGCCTAAGAGTTTTGTACCTATGAAAAAATCTACTCTTTTGGCAATATAGCTTAGGGTAAAAGGTGTACCTATGAGTGCAGCTTCTAAAGTGGCTGTACCACTACAGATAAAAGCAAACTCTGATTGGGCTAGGGCAGTGTGTGTATCTTGAATTATCTCAAATCCTGAAATACCTCCATAAAGACTAGCTATTTTCTCTTTGGAAAAACTACTTGGTATTATGAGCAGAGCCTTTTTAGCAGAGAGTTTTTTACGTACCTCTTTAAAAATAGGAAGGAGTCTGTTGATTTCACTTTTTCTACTCCCAGGCATAAATGCAATAGTGCCTGTTGCATCTTGATAAGTTGTTTGAATCTCATCTAAAAGAGGGTGACCAATATACTGTGCTTTACTCTGATAATAATTTATTTCAAAAGGGAGTATGCCTAAAAGCTTGTCACAGTAGCGTTCCAGTTTTTCTGCTCTTTTGGGTCGAGAAGCCCATATTTGGGGTAAGATGTAGTAGACAATCTCTTTGTCTGGATAGGCTGTTTTGAGCTTTTTAGCCAGTGGAAGATTGAACCCTGAAGAATCCATCAAAAGCACTTTGTCTGCCTCTGAGGCAAGTTCTACCATTTCATCTGCCACTTGAAAGAACCAGCGTAGCTTTTTGAGTGCATCAACCACTCCCATAATAGCCATTTCGGAGATGTCATAAAGTGGGGCGCCTTGTTTTATGTCTGCATCAAAGATGCCTAAAAGTTCTACATCTTTAGTATGTTTTAATAGCTCTTTTAAGTGTAAATTTGATGATGGTTCAAGAGCAGAGACTAGGAGTTTCATAGTGCGTATTGTTCCTAACTGTTTTATTGATTGTATTTTAGCATAATTTATTTATGAGGTGGAAAATAGGAGTTTAATAACTCATCAAGAACATTTGATGCCAACTACTTTAAAAGCTCATAAAACTCTCTAGGAGCATCTACTTCAAAACTCAAAGACTTGTGAGTATTAGGGTGGATAATGGTTAGTTTTTTAGAATGCAACCCCATTCTATCTCCTTTTTTACCATATCTCTCATCTCCTATGATGCTATGTCCTAGCCATGCCATGTGGGCGCGTATTTGATGTTGTCTGCCTGTTTCTATATTTATTTCTAGTAGTGAGCTTTGCGAGGAGTCTTCTACTACTTCATAGTGGGTGATTGCAGGTTTTGCGTGAGGGTGAGAGCCTGTATGTACCTTGTACTCTTTTTCGTCCAATCTTAGCGGTTGGGTTATTGTACCTTTTTGCTCTGTTGGCTTACCTTCTACTATGGCTAGATAAACTTTTTCAGACTTATCCCAATGGGACATCACAGACTCTCTAGTTTGTTTCGATGTGGCAAAGAGTATCACTCCAGAGGTATCTCTATCTAGACGATGTACAGGCCAGAGCTTGACAGAGTCTTTTCTGCTAGATAGCTGATTTCTCAAAATCGCCAGTACATGGTTTTTGTTTTCTCTAGTTGTTCCTACAGAGAGTAGCCCTGCTGGTTTGTTGATAGCTATGATATCTGAGTCTTGATATAGGATTTCTAGGCTTTGTATGGGAAGACTTCTAGCTCCCCTTAATCTTTGGACTACTCCTATCTCTACTATGTCACCAGAAGAGAGGGCAAAGTCATGTTTGGTAGTGGTCTCACCATTGACAGAGATTGATGAGCCTTTGAGGCGTTCTTTTATCTTTTTTCTAGACCAGCCTACAAGAGTGTTAAACAAAAACTCCAAGAGTTTTCCATCCTCTTTTACTTTAAATTTCTCTGCCATATGATGTAACCTTTTTTTCAATTTGTTTCCACACTGTTTTTGCCGTAGCACAAGTCTTATCTTTGCCTTCGATATGAATAGCATGCACAAAAGAGTTCATGTTATCACCTCTGTCCGTTAACGATACAATCACATCACCATACTGAGCCTCTTCTACAAAACGCCCATCAATAGAGTGCAAATAGTAGTTATCTGTAATCTCCTCAGGAATAGATTCTATTAGCCATTGTAGATAGCGGATATTGTTTACATGCTTGTTGGTATCGGTATCATACATATTGACTTTAAACTTTTTCATATATTCAGCAGAGTTGATTGGGTCTATTTTAGCCGATATATCATGCTCTATGCATTTCTCTTCATGTACTGACCATTTCTCTTTAAAATCTTTTAAAATCTTCGTAGGTCTTCGTTTTTCTATATCAAAAAAGAGCCACAACCCTTTGGCTCTACCTATGATATTATAATTTTCATCATAGATAATGTTTTCTCTAATGCCTCTAATAGATTGGTATTTGGATAGCCATGTTCTGATGATAATCTTCTCTTTGTACTCAGGATAGCGATCCATCTCCATAATTCCGGAGAGCAGTACCCATCCAAGGTTTTGCGACATAAGAGAAAACAAGTCATGCCCAATAGAGTAACAATGATCAGCAGCGGTCTCTTGGAGTAGTGTTAGCATGGTAATGGATGAAGCTTTTCCTGATTTGTCCATTTCAAAATATCTTAGTTCAAACTCTTTGTCAAAATAATTTTCCATTTAAATTCCTTGTGTGGCATAACAGTTACTTATTGTCTCTTAAGTTTTGCTACACTTCCTGTAGTTCTTTTCTAAGTAAGGCATTTATAAGTGTTTGATATGGTACCTTTTGTTCACTGGCTAGCTTTTTAAAAAATAACACTATATCGTTATCTAGTCTTATTGAAACAGGTATTTTTTTTGGTTCATAAAATCTACCACGGACACCATCCGTAAAATCATACTCGTCTTTCACTTCATAATCATCAAATTTTTCTCTTTCTTTAGTGTTGCTCATAAAAAATCCTCTCTTTTTGGTTTGCTTTTCTTGCACTTATTATTCTAATTATTTCATTTCCATTTTCATCGAAAAACATATTGGCAACAACTAGTATTTTATCCTTAGATGCTGTTCCTAATGTTATCCATCTCTCTTCAAAATAATCAAAACGATAATCTAACTTTGAAATATGCATAGGATCTAAAAAAACTTCTTTTGCTTCATTAAAGCTCACTTGATGTTTTTTAATGTTTAAATCATTTTTTTCATCACTCCATTCAAATTTCAAAATAAACCTTTTTTTGTTATTCTTAACTATTGTAGCATTTTGTATTTACATTGTCAATATTGTGTTGTGTTTTGTATTTCATAAATTTCCGAATCGACTAAATTACCAAAACGGTCTTTTATTTGTTTTGAAGCAACACGGTGTATACCTGATTTTTTCATTACCTTACCAGATGCAGAGTTTGAACTTAAATGGTCAGCTACAAGCTTTATTAGACCCTGTTTAGTAAATGCATAGTTGATTAAAGCTTTTGTAGCCTCTGTACAATAACCTTGACCCCAAAAAGGCTCTCCAATCCAGTAGCCAATTTCAGCTTGTTTTTCTTTAATTGCCATCAGACTTATTGAGCCAATTAAATGATTTGTTTTTTTGCTTGTTATTGCGAATGTTATCTGTGAGTTCTCTTCAAATTTTTTTTGGTGAGTCTTTATCCACTCTTTAGCCATTCCATCTTTGTATGGGTGAGGAATATTTAATGTCGTTTTTGCGATTTTAAAATTTCCAGCTAACTCTTGAACATGTTTAGCATCTTTATTGAGAAAACTACGTAGTAATAGTCTTTTAGTATTTATTTCAGGTTGTTCCATATCATTTCCCGTTAGCATTAGATATTATTCATAATTAAGATGCGATTTAAACACTGAAATTATCAAAACTAAAAAGCCTCATGAACTTACCCACCCAGCAATCAAAAACGCCACACTTGCCAATCCACCGCCTATAAGAGCGTAAGGTAGTTGTGTGCGTACGTGTGAGATGTGGTCACACTCTGCCGCCATGGATGAAATGATGGTGGTATCACTGATGGGGGAGGCGTGGTCTCCGAAGATGCCACCACTGATAACTGCCCCGATGATGAGTGAAATATCTACTCCCATGGTGGCACCAAGTGCCAAGCCTATGGGCATCATAATGGAGAATGTCCCCCAGCTAGTCCCCGTAGAAAATGCAGTGATACCTGATACTAAAAAGATAAGAAGAGGGATGAGTACAGGGGAGATGTTGCCAGAGAGTATATGTGCTAAATACTCAGCTGTACCAAGGTCGCCAATGACTTTGCCTATGAAGAGTGCAAAAATCATAATGATGGCAACAGGTATCATGTCACTTATGCCTTCATATAGCCCTTTAAAGTAGCTCTTGTGAGATAGTGCTTTGCTAGGTATAAAATAGAGGTACATAAAGAGTAGGGTGACTATAACAGCATAATAGACAGAAGTGGAACCAGACCCTTTAAACATATCTCCTTTTCCTGTCAAATATAAACCTACAGGAACCATTATTACCATAACTAACATAGGTAGAAGCATTTTGTATGGAGTAGCTTTGATATCAGCGTCACTATCTTGTGCCACATAAGGTACGGGAGTAGCATTTTTCATAGGACCTATATCAATATTAAAAAATATAACACTTAAAACTACTGCTAAAGTAATAATAGAGTAGAAATTATAGGGGATAGAAGATACAAGCAGAGAGACTCCATCTCCAGAGATGACGTGAGAGTCTATGGCGGTAACAATAAGCCCTAAGAGCAGAGCACCCCAAGCGTTGAGTGGAATGAGTGAACAGATAGGTGCCGAAGTAGAGTCGCAAATATATGCTAACTTCTCTCTGCTTACACCATTTTTGTCACAAAGAGGTTTGGCTATAGTCCCTGCAACTAATGCTGTGATGGATGACTCTATAAATATCACTACTCCCACAATGTAGGCAAGTAGCATTACTCCTTTTGGGGAGTCTATTTTTTTACTTTTTTGATTTAGGTATGCTATAAAACTATTGACTGCTCCAGAGAGCGTAAGTAGTCTAATGATGGAGCCAACCAAGAGTATAAAAAAAATGGTTTTTGCTATCCATCCTTCAGAAAATATGGTGACAATGCCATCAAATAGGGCTATAAATGCTTCTATCGGGTTGTAGCCGTTTAGCACCAGTAGTCCTGCAAAAATTCCACCCATGAGCGAAACGATGACATCTTTGGTTATAATAGCTAAAATGATTGTCAGCAATGGTATTGCTATTGATAATATTCCATATTCCATTTATATACCTGCATATAGGGAAATAGAGGGGTCTGGTGATTTGTGATTTGTTGCAAAGCAATGAATCATGAATAACCTGACCTCTCGGCAGAAAGGATTATAACATAATGAAAAAGATTTTACTTGGACTCTCTCTTGCCATAATGGCACTACACGCACAAATACCAGACACAAAACAACTTTTAGTAGTGACAACAAAAAATTGGTCAGCACCAAACGGTATGCTGCAACGCTACGAACGAACAAATAAGAAGTGGCAAAAAGTAGGAAAGTCTATTAGTATTAAACTAGGAAGAAATGGACTGGGGTGGGGCATAGGTTTCCACTATACACCTAAAAATGCAAAAATCATTAAAAAAGAGGGTGATGGTAAATCTCCAGCAGGTATTTTTAGCCTCAAACAAGCTTTTGGGTATCAACCTTTTATCGGAGAGTACCCTTATGAAGTATATAAAAGTACAGACCACTGTGTGGATGATATAGATTCAAAACTCTACAATAAAATAGTAGATAGCACTAAAGTAAAAATTGATTACAAGAGTAAAGAGCATATGAAATTCCCGAAAGATTACTATAAGTACGGCATAGTAGTAAACCATAATCATATCGATGAGGCAGGAGCCATAAAGGGTGCGGGTTCATGTATTTTTATACATATCAAAAAAGTACCTACTGCTGGGTGCACAGTGATGAGTGAGAGAGAGATAAAAGAGATTATTGGATGGTTAGATATTAGCAGTAACCCTCTACTAGTACAGGGCACAAGAGAAGATATAGAGGGGTTATTAAAGCAGATTGAGCGTATATATCAATAGATACTATATTTTACATAAAATATAATTTTTGTTCTTGTTTTGGGACGAGGGTAATCTTTATATGCGATACGAATAACTTCTAAGCTGTTTTTGTCTAATGCCGTGTATCCCATGCGTCTTTTGAGTCTCAAATTTGTAATATTTCCATTTGGATGTAGGTAGAAAGAGACCACATTTATACCTTCCTGTCTTGTGCGTACAGCAATGTCAGGATAACCATGTCTGGTAAGGGTACGCTGGGTAATACGATGAATACGACCCAAATTGTGTTCTATAAATCTCTTTTGAGTTTGAGTAAAGGTATCAAATTCTTTTCCGTAGAGTTGCCTTATTACCTTTTTTTCATAACCGTTAGAAGAGGATGCTTGTCTTGTTCGGTATATAGATGTGCCAGAGTTCATAAGTATGTTAGCAAGAGGGTCTTTTGATTTTTTTCTAACTTTTGTTCGTTTCAGTACTCTTTTTTCTTGTCTTTTCTTTACAACTTTTTTAAATCTCTTTTTAGAGATTTTCTTCTCTGTTATGGATATTGTTTTTGTAATATTGTTCTCTTCATTTTTTTGTTTCTTCACAATAAAATGACTCTTTTCATCTAAAATCTTTATTTTGGCTATCGGTGTGGGTAGTGTGACTTTTTTGACAAGTTTAGATATGGGAAATATCGTTGGCATAGGCTTTGGTGAAGAAGGTGTTATAAACTTAGAAAGATTAAGGCTGATTGTCTGCTCTTTAGCACTAGGAGGTGGATATGTGACATCTTTAAGCATGACCACAAAGAGCAGCATAATCAAAAGATGCAATAATAGAGAGAGCAATACTCCTTTAACAGTTCTGATAATCCTCTCCTTAGTAGCCTTGTAGTATAATCTCCGCAATTATACATTACGAGGATTAATACATGACATATGATAAAAGTATAGCAGCGTTTGAAGAGGCATACAGAGTGATACCCGGAGGGGTTGACTCACCAGTACGTGCATTTTCTGGAGTAGAGGGCACACCACCATTTATAGAGAAAGGAGAGGGAGGATACCTTTTTGATATAGATGGAAACAGATACATAGACTATGTACAGAGTTGGGGTCCACTTATTTTTGGTCACCGTGATGCAGATATTGAAAAATCAGTGGTAGAAGCAGTGAAAAGAGGGCTAAGCTTTGGTGCACCTACTACAGTAGAGACAGAATTGGCTACAGAGATTGTTATACTTTTTGATAGTATCGATAAAGTTCGTTTTGTAAGTTCTGGTACAGAGGCAGTTATGTCTGCCATTCGTTTAGCTAGGGGTGCAACCAATAGAGATAATATTCTGAAATTTACAGGATGTTACCACGGACACTCTGATTCACTTCTTGTTCAAGCTGGTTCAGGATTAGCTACATTTGGTACACCAAGTAGTCCAGGTGTGCCTGCTGACCTTACCAAACATACGCTACTTGCTACCTATAACGATATAGAGAGTGTGCAGAAGTGTTTTGCCGATAGCCCAGATGGCATATCGTGTGTGATTATAGAGCCAATTGCAGGCAATATGGGGCTTGTGCCAGCAGATGAAGAGTTTTTAAAACAACTTAGAACTATCTGTACAGAGCATGGTGCGTTGCTCATATTTGATGAAGTGATGAGTGGATTTAGAGCTTCTCTCAAGGGCGCACAAGGGATTAGTACAGTACAACCAGATATGGTAACCCTTGGTAAGGTAATCGGTGCGGGTATGCCTGTGGGTGCATTTGGTGCTAAAGCAGATATTATGGCTCATCTCTCGCCAGAAGGTCCGGTATATCAGGCAGGAACGCTCAGTGGTAATCCTGTTGCTATGGCGGCGGGACTCACCAGCCTTAAAAAGCTTAAAGCTAATCCTTCTATTTATGTAGAGTTGGGTAATAAAGCCAAAAAGCTTATGGATGGATTTATGAAAGCGGCTCAGACAGCAGGTATTCCACTAGTGACTGATGTAAGAGGTTCTATGTTTGGATTTTTCTTCTCTGATAAAGTCGTAAAGAATTTTGATGATGCTCTACAAAATGATACAGAGATGTTTGCCAAGTTTCATAAAGGGATGCTCGATAGAGGCATTTATCTTGCTTGTTCATCTTATGAAACAGGGTTTATCTCTACTGCTACAACAGATGATATGATAGAAGAGACGATTAAAGTTGCTTATGAAGTGATGGCGGAGATTAAAGGATAAAGTATGTCAACAGAAGAGCCAAAATTTAAAAAAATAGCACAAGGTGCAGATAGTTTAAGCCTTGGTATATCCATAGTAGTTGCTATACTTATAGGTGTAGGTATAGGCTTTGGACTGCGTAATATTACAGGAGTTTGGTGGACACTATGGATAGGTGTATTCATAGGTATAGCAGCAGCAGTTCTTAATGTATATAAAGCTTATGCTAAACAGAAAAAAGTTTTTGATGAGCTTGCAAAAGACCCTAGATATACATATAAAAAAGAGCAACAAGACAAGTATGATGCTGAGGACGAGGATGACAAGTATTAATTTACGCATTCTCAAAACTCTTATTGTTATTGATATATTATTGATAATAATTTCTCTAATATTTTTTGATATTAAAGTAATATATAATACTCAAATAGGTTTTATAAGTGCTACCTTAGTAATGATAGCTTCAATGATAGGTTACCGTCGCATGGTCAATACACGTGTAGAACACAATGTGATTACCTATGATGACTCTAAAGATGTCATAGACAAACTTGAAGACCCTTATGACCTTTACAGTGAAGATATTATTGAGGAAGAGAAGGACTTGGTAGAAGTAGTGAAAGAAGAGCGTAAAAAACTCAAAGAGGGACGCACTCTTTACCAAACACTTAAAGATACAAAAGCAGCACTCTCTGCTTATCGACTTGGAGCTTACGCTGTTTTAGTCTTAGGTTTTCTCTATCTTAACAGACATGGATTGCTTCACATTCCTTCATATATTTTAGCGTTAAGTATCCCCCCTATGATAATAGTGATTGTGTTAATGATGAACAAAGAAAACCATAGCCAAGATTAGATAAAATAAGTTCAAGAAAAATTCAGGACTTATTTATGACAAAAATTTTACTACTATTTATTGCAATCCTCTCTTTTACTGCTTGTGCAAAAGAAGAACTTGAATGTGAAACATGTACCACAAAACTCATACAACCACTTCAAATTATCGATAAACCTATTATATTTGAAAAAGAGCGTATCTCTATGACAAAAGAGTATATCAAATCTCACTATGGCAAGATAGTAAAAGATATTACTATCACTCCTAAAATCATATTACTTCACTGGACGGCTGATATGAGTTTTGAGAAATCATTTAAACGCTTAGAGCCTCAAATGCTACTTACTGACAGAAAAGACATTATGAAGGCAAGTCTACTGAATGTATCTTCTCACTTTATGGTAGATAGAGATGGGACTATTTACCGTTTGATGCCTGAGAACTGGATGGCCCGTCATGTAATAGGACTTAACTACTCAAGCATAGGTGTAGAAAATATAGGTGGCAAAGATAACAAATCCGAAGATCTTACTCCTGCACAACTCGAAGCAAATATTGCCTTAGTGAAATACTTAAAAGCCAAATACCCTACCATTGAGTATATGATAGGTCATTATGAGTATAGAGAGATGGAGAGCACTTCATTGTGGCTAGAAAAAGATGAAGGGTATAGAACTATAAAGTCTGATCCAGGAAGAAAATTTATGTTGGACATGAGAGATGCTATAAAAAGCTTAAAGCTAAAAATGCCACCTAAAGTAAAATAATGAACTCAGCTTTTTCTGCACTTGACTGGGGCATTTTTGCGGCGTATTTTTTAGTACTTACTCTAACTTCTGTTATTCTCAGTCAAGGCAAAATAAAATCTACAAGAGACTACTTTGTAGGAGGGAACGGTGTTCCTATGTTTGCTGTTGCCATCTCTGTACTTGCTACTTCACAGTCAGCAGCTACATTTCTTGGAGGACCTGAATATTCGTATGGTAAAGATTTAACTTTTTTAGGATTCTACTTTTCGGCTTTTTTGGCAGTCATTTTTGTAGCTAAAGTGCTCATCCCCCGTTTCTATGCTATTAATGCTGTAACCGTATATGAACTTCTAGAACACCGTTACGGAGAGTCTGCTAAAAAGCAAGCAGGAGTAATGTTTCTTATAGGTCGCCTCTTTGCATCAGGGGCAAGGCTTTACATAGGAGCGCTTGCTATATCTATGATATTATTTTTAGATATTACCCCTTTGCATGTTGCCATCTCTATCGCCATTTTGATGTTTGGTGCTTTGGCGTATGTCTATTCTGGTGGTGTAAAATCTGTTATTTTCTCGGATATTATTCAAGCCATGACATACATAGGTGCAGGACTTGCTGTACTTGCCTATCTTTATGTAAGTATAGGTACAGATTTTTCTACAGTTATTGATACACTGCAAGCAGATAATAAACTTAATCTTATTGACTGGTCGCTCTCTGGCGGGTTTTCAGTGTGGGCACTGTTTGGTGGATGGCTATTGCTTAATATTGCAGCGTATGGACTAGACCAAGATATGACTCAGCGTGCACTAACGTGTAAAAGTGTTAAAGAAGCACAGCGTTCACTTATGGTGAGTATCTACATGACCATTCCTGTAGCACTACTCTTTTTGATGATTGGTTTACTCCTCTATCTTTTTTATCAACATCCTGAACTTTCAGGTTTTAGTACAGAGGTAGTACAGAAGTTTGAGGGAGAGAAAATAACTATTTTTATGTACTACATTTTACATGAAATGCCTGAAGGCATGAGAGGATTGGTAACAGTAGGTGCTGTAGCTGCCGCACTTTCAAGTTCTAACTCTGTATTGGGGGCGATGTCATCTGTTGCAATAGAGGACCTCTATAAGCCTTGGAAGAAAAAAAGATCTAATGTAGATGAGATACACTTTGTTAGAGCGAGTAGAAGTGCTGTACTTATTTTTGCTGTATCACTCTCAGCTATGGCAATGCTCTCTTACTATTGGCAACGCTATACAGAATTGCCTCTGCTTAGTTTTGCTCTTGGTGTAATGGCATTTGCTTATACTGGACTTTTAGGTGTCTATGGTGCAGCTATCTTTACAAAACGCGGAAATACCAATACTGTACTATTTGCCCTTATAGGCGGATTTACAACTGTATTGCTACTTCAGCCCTATATTTTGGGAGAGGTATTTGACATTAAACTAAACTTTGCATGGCAAATACTCATTGGAACTTTAGTATCTTTTGGAGTGATGATGATGGGCAAGGAGCAAAAAGTATAGTAGATAAAAAACTAGAAAGAGCTACTTTTAATCATAAACATCATCCATGTCAAAGTCATAATCTGGCTTGATTTCAGGGATAGACTTAAGGGAGCCTGGATCAACTTCTGAAGCCGATAAATCATATTCTTCTCCAGTATAAAATGTTTGTTCTCTGGCATACTTTTCTTCTCTTTCTATTTGCTCTTGAATCTGCTTTTTACTTCTTGCTTCTTTTGTAGTAGCATTATTGTCAGAATATTCTTTCTCCATGACACTACTATTATTGTCAGTATTTAACTTTATTTTTGCACTTTCATTATTTTCAGCTTGTAGTATTAACGAGAAGAGTCCTATTAAAAGAGTTGAGATAAGTAGTTTGTTCATAATATTACCTTATTTTAATATTTAGTTTAAATTATGAAACTATACCATAAATATGATATCGATTGAATATATGCTAGATGAAAAACTATGTAAGGACCATAAAACATTTAGGTTTATTTAGATTAATTTGTTATAGTTCATAAAAAATATAAAGCATATATAATGTCAAAATCGATTATAACAAATATCATCTCCATACTACTTATAGTCTTATCGTTTGTAGTGTCAAGTCATCCATACCATAACTCTATACTGTTTACAGGACTTTTTGCACTCTCTGGAGCTATTACCAATCAGTTGGCTATTCATATGCTTTTTGAAAAAGTACCATTTCTTTATGGCTCTGGCATAATAGAGAAAAACTTTGACTTGTTTAGAGTCTCCATTAAAAAAATGATTATGAAACAGTTTTTTACTAAAGATCAGTTAGGAGATTTTTTCTCTCAGGAAGAGCAAAAGATAGACCTTAAACCTTTGGTAGAGGAGGCAGATTTTTCACCCGCCTTTGATGCACTCTCCAAAACTGTAATGGAGTCCAAATTTGGAAGTGCTATAAATATGTTTGGAGGAGAGGAAGCGTTAGATGGTTTACGAGAGCCTTTTTCTCGCAAACTCAAATCCGCAGTTGTCTCTATAGTCTCTTCAAATGTTTTTAAAGCCCAGCTAGATTATCATATTCAAAACTCAGCATTGAGTGAAGATATGATAGCTTCGGTTGAAGCTCTTATTTCAAAAAGACTCAAAGAGCTTACGCCTAAAATGGTTAAAGAGATAGTTAAAGAACTTATAAAAGAGCATTTGGGGTGGTTGGTTGTATGGGGTGGTGTCTTTGGTGGGCTTATAGGGCTAATTTCATCATTCTTTATCTAATCATCAAAGAAATTAAGATTTAATTAAGTATATTTTTATTTTCAATTTATATTAATATGTTAAAATATATCCAATTTACAACAAATATTTAGGGATTTGGGAACTATATGACATACATTAAAATACTTTTAACCACACTACTGCTTATATCTATATCAAATGCAAAAAACAACTTTAAAACATATGAAGATATGTGCGAAAACATAGAAGCACAAGAGTGTGCCAATAATCAAAACCAAGTAAGAAATTTACAAATTGCTCTTAATGCAGATAAAAATTTAAATTCAGATTTAAAAATAGACGGTAGATGGGGCAGTAAAACAAAATCTGCTGTAGAGAAATTTCAGGAGCACTATAGCATTACTCCTGTGGCTGGATATGTCGGTGTTAAAACAAAAAGTCAATTAGATAAAACATCTAAAAACATTACTTTTCCTAAAGATAAAAAAATTGTAAAACGAAAATTAAAATCTAAGAATTATAAATATTATGCTGATTTTAAAAAAAATACAAACTTGAAGAAAAGTTTTAGTGTCTTTAAGGATAAGTCACTATTGGCAAAAGCACGAGGAAACAATACACGACTTAAGGTAGATGTTAGCGAGCAGAGAATTAGACTCTATGTTGATAACAAGGTAGCATTATGTTCACCTTGTACAACAGGCGCAAAAAGAAAACTAGAACCAAATACTAGAGTTATCAGAGACAAGCGTACTCCCAAAGGGACTTTTAAAATTACAGAAAAAATTACAGATAAACGTTCAACTATTTTTGGTAAATATTATCGTAACGGAAAAATGGTTTATAAAGGTGACAGAAGAAAGTACAGAGGACCTAAAGCAAAGTATGTAGGAGCATCACTTAAAAATTGGATGCGTTTAACAAGTTCAGGCATAGGACTTCATGCAAGTAAATATGTGAAAAGATACCCTGGAACCAATGGTTGTATTAGACTCCCTTTTAAAGTAGCTCATACTATTTTTTCTAAAGTTAATAGAGGCACAAAAGTAAGTATCGTTAACTAAAGCTATTCTCCTTTGCTTGAAGGCAAAGGAGCTTTTACTCTCTTCTTTCTTCCTACTATCGAAGCCTTTTTCATTTTAAACCCTTTTATGGTTTTATGCCAATATTCACAACTTTTTATAAGTTCCAAATCGTTTTTAAATACATTTTCAAGCTCACCTTCATCTAATAAGAAAGAACGTTTTGAAGGTACTTGTTCATTATCAGGATGATAAGCAAAGGTTTCATAGATAAGTATGCCATTTTCATTTAATGCATTTATCATTTGAGGAAAAAGTTCTCTTTTGAGAAAATAGGTACAGACAATGAGATCATAACTATTTTTAGAGAGGATGTAACTATCAAAATCTACTTCTATGGGATTTATATTTGGAATACCCTGTAATCTATCAATAGCCAATGAGCTAATGTCTAAAGCATCTACATTAAAGCCTTGAGAGGCGAGATATTTACTGTGCCTCCCCATACCGCAAGCAACATCAAGAGCTTCAAGTCCTGTGGCTAATTTTGCATATTTGGTTATCAATTTTATGGGTTTGTCAGGTATAGGATTATTTTGGTATTTTTTATTCCAACGCTCTTTGTCTTTTTGTGCCACAACAACAGCCTTTCCATCTATAAAGTCTATTTGGATATCATTCTATCCAAATAATCAAGGATAACTATGACTACACTAACCTTTATTTCATGGAATGTCAATGGCATAAGAGCTGTGGAAAAAAAAGATGCATTAAAATGGATAGATGAAGAAGATGTTGATTTTTTAGGATTGCAAGAGATTAAAGCAGAAGCAGATCAAATACCTGAGAGTATTTTTGAGAGAGACTACAAGTTTCAAAGCATTAACTCCTCATCTAAAAAAGGTCAGTCAGGCGTAGCACTCTATACAGACATCAAAGGGGAAGCATTTTCTTGTGACCATGTAGATATCTTAAATGAAGGACGTATCAATGAGTATCATTTTGGTACTATCGTATATTTTAATGTTTATTTTCCTAACGGACAGCGTAACGATGAGCGTTTGGAGTACAAAATGGCATTTTATGAGCGTTTCCTTATGCATATTAAACAACTTCGGGAAGAGGGTAAGTCCATCATCGTTTGTGGAGACGTAAACACAGCCCATCATCCCATAGATCTTGCCAGACCAAAAGCCAATGAAAAAACTTCAGGTTTCTTACCTATGGAACGTGAATGGCAGAATAAATTATTGGCATCAGGTTTCATAGATACCTTTAGACACGTACATGGAGATATTGAAGAGCGTTACAGCTGGTGGAGTTATAGAGCAGGAGCAAGAGGAAATAATGTAGGCTGGCGTATAGACTACTTCTACGTTTCAGATGATCTCAAAGAGAAGATAGTAGATGCAGATATCTTAGATGCCATAATGGGAAGCGACCATTGTCCTGTGAAGCTGGTCTTGGAGGTTTAGTCTTCTATTTCTCCAACAAAATAAAATTCACCCAATCCCTCTAGAAATGCCATAAGAAGTTCATCTGAACACTCTTTAAAATTTTTATGTCCTTCTTTACGAAAAAGAGAAGCGAGTTGCTGTTTACTTAACCTTGCCTCTCCTAAACTAAAGATAATCTCAGTCTCTGCCTCTTTAAGTTCTAGAGCGATGCGGAGTTTTTTAAGTATAAGATTATTTGTGAGTTCTACTACTTCATCATTGTTAGATTTTTTAGGATTTGGTCCACGTTTGAGTGTGACTAGACCATCTAGAAAGAGACCCAACTCCTCAAAAGAACATAGTTTGGAGCCTTCGTCTTGATGACACTTGAGTAGAGAGTCAAGATGTGAAGCTTCCATTTTGTAGTCGACAAGCTTGTAAGCTTCAAGTATATCTTTCTGACTTAGACTCAATGCTTTTTTGGTCCTATATAAGATTTCGTTTGTTTTCAAAATGGATCCTATTTTTTTATTTCAACGTTACAAAGAGTAGCTTCGATAGTGGTGCTAAACCCAATATCTACATCACTCCAAGTTTTACCTTTGTGCAGGTCGTAACAATCCTGATTGATTGAGTCTAAAGCACTACTTGCAGCAAAATCAAAGAGGTCTATTGTTCCGGTGGCTTGAAAGTGACCATCACTATAGTGATATTTCATAGGTATGATTAATGTTTGTTTATTCATTGTAATCTCTACATTTAGAATGCCTGTACGAGGTTTTCCTTCGAG
>JAUXGC010000098.1 GCA_030622375.1 Sulfurovum sp. | reverse complement strand
AGATTTTAGATATATATATATATATATATTATTCATCGATATAGTGCACCCCATTTTGTGGCTCCAGCATCCGGAGCCACTTATGCAAACAACCCCTAAAACATTCTATCTATTGAGATCTCTGAATCATATCTTTTAAGAAGTTTTCTCTTTTTACAATACCTAACAATTTGCTTTTGGTAAGATTTGGGCAGGTACCGCCTAAACCTTTTCCGTCATCTCCATGACAACCACCACAGATACTCGTATAAAACATAGCAGCATTTTTTTCATAAGAGTCTTTACATTTTTTACCAGAGAGTTCTAAAGTATAACAGGCAATCTTTTCTGCATCATCCACAGAAGCAAAACCAGCCTCCATCACTCCACCTTTAAAATCTAGTATATTGGACCCATGATTAATCACTCGTATGATGTACTGTTTAGTATATTCATCTGTATTTATCTGGGAGAGTTCATCTTCATAGTGGGTGGTTTTGTGTGTTTCTATATGCTCTTTATAGTGTATATTTGTGTGCGTATCTATTTTTTTCAAGTCACGGAATTTGGCATTGTACAGAGCATAGATTAGAACGATGATAATGGCTATATAGGGTAGGGTTTTTTTCATAAGCAGATTTTATAATACTTATTATTAAATCTACATTCCAATAAGTCTTAGTAGAGGAACGATGAGTGGAAAGAAGTGTACATTTTGGACACTCCATCTGCTTAATATTGCTTTATTTTGATTTTTTGTAACTATTACATCCCTATAGTAAACACTTTTTGTATTGATATCTAGCTTTTTTAGCATTTGATCAAGTTGTGTAGAATCCATACCATATACCATTTTAAGACGTTGAAAACCACTTTGCTGGGCAATGACATTGAGTATTTTTCCATCTTGTAGAATAAGTTGATAGGCATAAAGGCTATTTTTTGCATAAGCAATGATGACCTTTCTAGCATCAAAAATGACTTTTATGCTTCTTGTAATGCTTGGCTCAAACTCATAAAGAAAATCACTTATTGCATCTTCATAGACAGTCATGTTGCCGTTATCTAAACGAAGTATCTTTTGGGTGATAAAAAGGCTTCCAAAGCTATCTTTGCGTACTTTAATCAACTCTCCATCGAGCCGTAAATACTTCTTGTTTATTTGTAGCATGAGTTGGTGATTATTGTATGTTAAATTTGACATACCGCAACCACTTAGCAGAAGAAGTAGGGTGGATATAATAAGTAATTTAAGCATTAAACGAGTTTTGAAAATATTTCATTTATTTCTTTCAATTCTTCTTTCATAAGTTATTCCTTTTGGTGTATATACTAGCCATTATAACATTTTAATACATATATTTTTAAGACGGACATCTCTTCAGTACCCATTGGATATAATACTATAGACGATACTCAATAGGAAATAATTTGCATATTTTAGTGACAGGTGGAGCAGGGTATATTGGTAGTCATGTTGTTAAGGTTTTACTAGAAGAGAGCGAGCATAATGTGACGGTTCTTGATAATCTTGTTACTGGATTTCAAGATACTGTAGATAGACTTATCTCCATAGCACAGACACACAATAAAACTTTGAATTTTATAGAAGAAGACCTCAGTAATTTTGATAAAATCAAAACACTTATGGAGAAAAACAGTTTTGATGCCATTATGCATTTTGCTGCTTCTATTGTGGTGCCAGAGAGTGTTGAAAATCCACTCAAATACTACCTAAATAACACAGTAAATACCACCAACCTCATAAAGTATGCTACGCAAAATGGAGTGAAAAGGTTTATCTTTTCATCTACTGCTGCAGTGTATGGAGAGCCTGACTCCAGCATAGTTGGCTTGGAGAGTGGGCTCAAAGAGAGTGACCCTACAAACCCCATAAACCCTTACGGTATGAGTAAGCTTATGAGTGAACGCATTTTGCAAGATGTAGCTTTAGTAACTACTGAGTTCAAATATGTAACACTCAGATACTTCAATGTAGCAGGCTCTGACCCCGACAATCTCATAGGTCAATCTACTGCAAATGCTACACTTCTTGTTAAAGTAGCTGCTCAAACTGCTACGGGGAAACGAGATGAAATGTATATATTTGGAGAAGATTACCCTACGCCTGACGGCACAGGCATTCGTGACTACATACATGTAGTAGATTTGGCACAAGCACACATTGAAGCTTTGGAGTATCTTGAAGACAATGAAAGTGATGTGTTTAATGTGGGTTACAGTAGAGGTTTTTCTGTGAAAAAGGTACTAGATACTATGAAAAAAATAAGTGGTGTTGACTTTAGAGTTGAGAGCAAAGAGAGACGTGCAGGCGACCCAGCTTTGCTCATAGCAGACAACAGAAAAATACTAAATGATACAAAGTGGAAACCAAAGTATGATGATTTAGAGGTGATTTGCCAGACGACTTTAGCATGGGAAAAGACTCTAAAAGGGGTCGAGCTTTGAAAGTATTGGTTACAGGTACGGCAGGGTTCATAGGCTACCACTTAGCAAAAAAATTACTAGAGCGTGGCGATGAAGTTGTAGGACTAGACAACATAAATGACTATTATGATGTAAATCTAAAATATGGTCGTCTAAAAGAGCTTGGGGTTAAAAAAGAGAATGTATCTTCCAATGCTTTTACTATTTCAACTGTGTACCCTAAACATAAGTTCATTAAGCTTGATATTGCAGACAGAGAGGGCATAGAGAAGCTCTTTAAAGAGGAAAAGTTTGATGCGGTTATGCACTTAGCAGCACAAGCAGGTGTGCGTTACTCTCTTGAAAATCCTCACGCGTACATAGAGAGTAATATGTTAGGATTTCTAAATATACTGGAAGGGTGTCGCCATAATGGGGTGAAAAACCTAGCATACGCTTCAAGTTCATCCATTTATGGACTTAACAGGTCACAACCATTTAAAACATCAGATACTACAGATCATCCCGTAAGTCTATATGCTGCTACAAAAAAATCAAACGAGATGATGGCACATAGCTATAGTCATCTATATGACATAAGTACAACAGGACTAAGATTTTTCACCGTGTACGGACCATGGGGAAGACCTGACATGGCTCCTATGCTCTTTACCAATGCCATACTAAACGACAAACCTATAAAAGTTTTTAACAATGGTAAAATGAGTAGAGATTTTACTTACATAGACGATATAGTAGATGGCATCATAAAAGTGATAGACCATCCAGCAAAGCCAAACCCAAAATGGGATGCCAAAAACCCAAAAACAGACAGCTCATCTGCACCCTACAGACTCTACAACATCGGCAACAGTAAACATTTGCCTCTTATGGAGTTCATAGAAACCATAGAGAAAGCTTTAGGAAAAGTTGCCAAAAAAGAGATGTTGCCTATGCAAGATGGAGATGTACTCTCTACTCACGCAAATATAAGTGGGCTGATGGAAGACTATGGCTATAAACCAGATACTGCTTTGGCGGATGGCATAAGTGAGTTTGTGAAGTGGTATAGAGAGTTTTATGCAAAGGTACTGTAGATGAATATGTTACTTGAACAGATACAAAAAGGTGAAAACTTGAACTATTATGAAGCAGTAGTATTAGATACTGTTCTAGAAAAAGTGCATTTTCAACGCCTGACCCTAAAGTGTAAAGGGCATCTATGGAAGTAATAAAATTTGAAACATTAGAAAGTAAATTGATTAATTATAAGAATAAAGTTGTACTGATTGACAATGATGTTGCACAGTTATATGATGTAACTACCAAGGAGGTTAATCAAGCAGTATCTAACAATCTTGAAAAATTTCCTGATGGATATATAATTGAACTCACAAAAGAAGAAAAAAATGAACTGGTCAAAAAATTTGACCGGTTCAATAAGCTTAAGCACTCTACAGTCAACCCTAAAGTTTTTACAGAAAAAGGTTTGTATATGTTGGCTACTATAATAAAAAGTAAAGTAGCCACACAAACGACTCTCAAAATCATAGAAACATTTGCAAACTTAAAACAGTTATCTAGAAATTTAAATTCAATAAATGAAAACCAAACACAAGAAGAACAACTAGGATTAATAGAAAAATCGAATGTACTACTAGAAAAAGTTATAGATATAGAACCCATAAGAAAACTACAGGATGATGAGACAGAAGTTGAGACAAAAATAGAGTTGAATCTAGGGTTTGTCAAAGTTAGCCGTATTGTAAAGACTAAAAAATCCAAAGAAGATAAATCATGAAAATACTAGCAACACAAACAAAATTTGAATTCAATCTGGGTTTTGCAAAAGTGAGTCGGAGTGTTAAGAAGATTAAAAAAGGAAAGGAGGGTTAGTATGAGAAAAACCAAAAGTGCATTTTCAATGTCTGACCCTAAACTTAAAGACCAAAAATATATTAGAGAGTATAAAATAATAGTTATTGATGAATAAAATGGAAAAATACAATAATATTATTACTGGTTTTGGAAGTAATATGGTAGGAAATATTTTAATGTTTGCTACAACTATATATCTCACTAGAACTTTTGAACCTGAGATATATGGTGAGTTTAGATTTATTTTTTCATTTATAGCATTAGCTGTTATTGTATTGTTACTAGGTAGAGATAATGGAATTATATATTTTTCTCAGAGTGAAGAAAACAATAAAGAAACTATTATTAAAGAAGAAACTTATTTTGGTTTGATAATATTATTATTTGGAACATTTTTATTATATTTATTTAGTGATTTTATTATATTTGCTTTTTTTAATCAAAATGCCACATTAGAATATTTTCAATTTTCTTTGCTGATGATACCGCTTTGGGGTTTTTTTAATCTAACGTTAGCAGGATTAAAGTCAAAAGGTTTGATAAATTATACTTTTATTTTATCAAACCTAACTCAAAGAGCCTTAAGAGTACCATTTTTCATTTTGCTATCATTGGTTAGTCTAAGCTATTATTCTTTGGCATTGGCTATGATTTTGTCCCAATTCATTTTAGTATATTTGGCAATTAAAAAATTACCATTTTTATTAAATTTTAAAGATATAAATTTTAATAATTTTTTAAAAAGATTTAATTATTCAGTTCAGTTAGGTTTTAATGCCATTATAGTTGTACTACTTACAAAAATAGATGTCATAATGGTAGGAAAGTATACAGATAATATACAAGTGGCTATTTATGATATTTGTGTGCTGTTATCATTTGTGATTATGTTGCCATTT
>JAUXGC010000201.1 GCA_030622375.1 Sulfurovum sp. | reverse complement strand
GGAGAGTATGATTATATAGATATAGAAGATAGGAAATCACATGAGTACAAGGGAGTATTTATCTCTGCACAGTATGCTGACGAGGTAAAGGCTTTTTTAGAGAAAAAGTTGGCAAAAGAGAAGCAAGAAAAACTAGATAGGATTATGAAATTTGCAGGTAAAGGCAGTATGCATAAAAGGTTTGAAAACTTGACAGCTTCACAGATAAGGGAAAAGAAGGCACATGAACAATATGGACAAGAGTAGTATATATTTAGATACAAATATTGTTGCAGATATGATAGATGGGGCAAGAGATAATCATGATCTTTCTTTGGAATTATTGAAAATATTGACGTTGGAAGAATATGATGTTTTTATTAGTGAAGATATGTTGAGTACTATTTATTATATATCTAATGATAAAAGAGCAACGTTGGAGTTTTTTGAAAATATTATTTATGTAGATTGGCAGGTTGTTCCATTTGGAAGGGATGTTATAAAAGAGGCAACGCATTTGTCTTTGGCTCAAGGACTAGATTTGGAAGATACTCTACAATGCCTTTGTGCAAAAAGTAATAGTTGCGATAAACTTATTACTAATGATAAAAAATTTTCAAACTGTGGCATAGAGATAGTAGGGTATGAAAGATTTTTAAAATGAGACTAGACAAATACCTAGTAGAAGAGGGTTACTTTGAGAGTCGTAACCGTGCGAATGATGCCATAAAAGCTGGGCATGTTATAGTGGATGGAAAGAAGCCTAAGCCTTCTATGAAAATAGATGAGAATAGTATAGTAGAAGTGGAAGATGAAAAGTTTTATGTGAGTCGTGCGGCTCGTAAGCTTGAAATTTTTTTAGCTGAGTATCCTATGGACTTTAAAGGGTTAAGCGCTTTAGACATAGGTTCTAGTACAGGAGGATTTGCACAGATAGTACTTGAAAATGGTGCAAGAACACTCTCTTGTGTAGATGTAGGAAAAGACCAACTGCATATCTCTTTACGTCAAAATGATAAGGTCTCTTTATTTGAAGAGACAGATATACGTGAGTTTGAGAATGATGAAGAGTTTGATATTATTACTTGTGATGTTTCTTTTATCTCTATATTAAAAATAATAGATGACATAGATAGGCTTAGCCAAAAGGGAACAGACATTATCATACTCTACAAACCACAGTTTGAAGTGGGTAAAGATGTAAGGCGTGACAGTAAAGGTGTAGTACAAGATGTTGATGCTATAGCTAGACGGAAAGAAGAGTTTGAGGCTGAAGCTGAGAAGTTAGGTTGGGAACTCAAATATCAGGCACTCTCAAAAGTGCAAGGTAAAGAGGGTAATCAAGAGTATATCTATCATTTTGTAAAAGCGTAGGGTGTTGTGTCCTCACAACACCTTAAAATATCAAATACTTGGTGTTGTCTGGAGACAACACCCTGCAAAGGTTATAATTGAAGTTCACTAACACCATAAAAGCCATAGCCATAGGCTCTTTTGATGGTTTGCATATCGCACATCAGAGACTTATAAATGAAGTAGATGCTATCGTAATCATAGAACGAAATGGTGGATATTTGACACCAGGATACAAGCGTTCATTTTATACCGACAAAGTTTGCTGTTTTTACCATTTTGACAAAGTAAAATCACTTAGCCCAGAAGCATTTGTAGCACAACTTAAAAGTGATTTTCCTTCTCTTAAAAAGATTGTTGTGGGTTATGATTTTCATTTTGGTAAAGGCAAAGCAGGCAATGCAGAGATGCTTCAGGCATTGTGTGATAGAGAAGTACTTGTCATAGATGAGGTGAGCATAGAGGGTATACCTGTTCACTCTCGTACTATCAAAGCATATTTACGAGAAGGCAAGGTAGAGATGGCAAATAAGCTACTAGGCAGAAGGTATACTATAGATGGGGAAGTGATCGCTGGACAGGGGCTTGGCAAAAAAGAACTTGTTCCTACACTCAACCTTCATGTAGATCATTACCAACTTCCTTTAGAGGGTGTCTATGCTACACGAACGAAGATCGGGAATGAATGGTTTGTGAGTGTGAGTTTTTTAGGCCATCGTGTGACTACAGATGGCTCTTATGCTGTAGAGACACATGTGATAGGTAAAGATATTGGTGAAGTAAGTGGCAGGGTTGTGATAGAGTTTATTGCATTTATTCGTGAAAATCAAAAGTTTGATGGTTTGGATGTGCTAAAAAAACAAATTCAAGATGATATAGGTATAGCCAAAAAGACAGTATGAAGAAAATAATTAAAAAGATTAGCATCTTATTACTTATCGGATATGTAGGCATGGGGTTGTTCCTCTATATCTATCAGAGAGATTTTCTTTATTTTCCTACACCTGATATCTCAACACCATATGCAGAAATGACACTTCAAAATGAGGGAGCATCTATCAACGTCATCGTCTTAAACGAAGGGTATGAGAATGCCATACTTTATTTTGGAGGCAATGCAGAGTCTATGGCACAAAGTAGTGACTATATCGCACAACAATTTCCTACATTTACAGTATATCTGATGGATTACAGAGGATACGGAGGCAGTACAGGTGAGCCTACAGAAAAAGGGCTTTATAGTG
>JAUXGC010000186.1 GCA_030622375.1 Sulfurovum sp. | reverse complement strand
TTATTCTCCTGTTGAAACTATTTCTTTTAAAGGTCATTCATTTTATCTGAAGCGTGATGATCTTCTTCATCCTGATTTTTCTGGAAATAAAGCACGTAAACTTCACTACTTTCTTCAAAATAATTTTTCAAATATTAATAAAATAGTCTCCTACGGTTCTGCTCAGTCTAATGCAATGTATTCACTTTCAGTTTTGGCAAAGATGAGAGGGTGGAAATTTGAGTATTTTGTGGATCATATAGCTGAATATTTGAAAGAGAATCCTCATGGTAATTATAAAAGTGCTTTAGATAATGGTATGCAAATAATTGAAAATGTAGGGGTAATTCCTTGTGGTTACCCAAAAGAGGTTCTCTTCATAGAAGAAGGTGGCAGACAAAAAGAAGCAGAATATGGCATCAAGATATTAGCTCAAGAGATTATAGGTTGGCAAAAAGAGAACAACATAAAAGAGCTAAATATTTTTTTACCTTCAGGCACAGGAACGACAGCACTTTTTTTACAAAAACATCTGTCTGACAATATTGTTTACACAACCCCATGCGTAGGAGACAGAGAATATTTACACAAACAATTTTTAGAGTTAGAAGAAGATAAAAAATATCATCCAATTATTTTAACTCTAGAAGAAAAACACTATTTTGGAAAACTTTATCGTGAAAACTATGAAATTTGGCTAAAATTACAGCAACAAACTAGAGTGGTTTTTGACCTACTCTATGACCCATTAGGGTGGAGAACTTTATTCGCATATCCTGAGATTTTTTCAAAGCCTACACTCTACATACATCAAGGTGGTGTGTTGGGCAATGAGAGTATGCTCCCAAGATATGAGAGAAAATATAAAAACATAGAGGGGTCAGGTGATTTGTAATTTGTTGCAAAGCAATAAAGTATGAATCACCTGACCCCTCGGTGAAATAGGATAAAAAAATGAAAATATTTTACAGTAGTGATGACACCTTTGAAACAAATTTTAATGAACTGCTTCAACGAGGTAAAATGGATATAGAGGGTGTATCAAATACCGTATCTGGATTACTTAAAGAGATACAAGCAGATGGAAACAGAGCAGTCAAATCTCAGATAGAAAAATTTGATAGATGGAAAGCAAAAAGTGATGATGCCCTTTTAGTCTCAACTAAAGATATGGCAAAAGCCTATGATAATATAGACCCAGTACTTCGTGATGCCCTGCACTTGGCGTATAATCGTATAGAAAACTATCACAAAAAACTTATGCCTAAAACATGGATGGATAGAGAAGAAAACGGAACGATACTTGGGCAAAAAGTAACAGCAGTAGATAGAGCAGGGCTTTATATTCCTGGTGGAAAAGCTGCTTATCCAAGTTCTCTACTGATGAATGTCATTCCTGCGCAAGTAGCAGGCGTGGAGGAGATAGTCATATGTACACCTGCACCGGATAATGAGTTAAATGAGTTACTTCTTGCTGCATGTCACCTCTGTAAAGTAACACAAGTCTTTAAAGTAGGTGGTGCTTCTGCCATAGGTGCAATGGCATACGGCACAGAGACCATACCTAAAGTAGATGTTATCACTGGACCGGGAAATATTTTTGTAGCTACGGCTAAAAAGTTAGTTTATGGTGAAGTTAACATCGATATGATAGCCGGTCCTTCTGAGATAGGAATACTTGCTGATGAGAGTGCTAAAGAAGAGTATATAGCCATAGATTTACTCTCACAAGCAGAGCATGATGAGATGGCAAGTTCCATACTCATCACTACCGATAGTGAGTTGGCCAATAGAGTAAGTGACAAAGTAGAAGAGTTCTTGGGTACACTTTCTCGTGAAAAGATAGCACGAAAGTCTATAGAAGAGAGAGGTGCCATCATCGTTACTTCTAGCATGGATGAAGCGATAGCTCTTATGAATGACATAGCACCAGAACACTTAGAGATTATGACTAAAGACCCTATGGGTTTACTTGATAAGATTAAGCATGCAGGAGCTATTTTTCTAGGTGAAAACACACCAGAACCTATAGGTGACTATGTGGCTGGACCTAATCATACACTTCCTACTGGAGGAACAGCAAAGTTTTATTCACCGCTTAGTGTAGAGCATTTTTTAAAAAAATCATCCATTATAGCTATGTCTAAAAAAGGTATGAATGAGATAGGTGAGGCTTGTGCTCTGATTGCTCATACTGAGGGGCTGACTGCACATGAAGAGAGTGTGCGGATTAGGTTGAGAAGCTAATCTACAAGTTTTTTTATTGTTTGTGAATGCCTATTTTAATGCAAACTCCAAATATATTGTTAGAAAACCCACCCTACGGATTATATTGAAATCAGAATTATTATAGACAGAACTATTTTTATAAAAAATAACTTATTAATCGAAAAATAGATGATTGTTTTAAAAAAAGTGGCGCGGTGGACGAGACTCGAACTCGCGACCCCCTGCGTGACAGGCAGGTATTCTAACCAACTGAACTACCACCGCGCAAAAACCAATTTAATGGTTGAAAAAAATTATACTAGAATTACTTGAAACGTAAGCCTAATGTTGCAAAAAGTTATAAAAGCAACTAGTTGCGAGAGCTTTCTGCTGAAGAAAACCCAGTGTTAACAATCTTTTTATTGTGAAGATACTAAATGTATCTTTAAAATAAAAAGACAAACGCCTTTATATCCTATTAATGGTGGTCGCTACAAGACTCGAACTTGTGACATCTACCTTGTAAGGGTAGCGCTCTACCAACTGAGCTAAGCGACCATATTTTTAATGTTTATTTGGAAAAGATTGGCGACCCCTA
>JAUXGC010000049.1 GCA_030622375.1 Sulfurovum sp. | reverse complement strand
TATTTGCACTTTTTTGCTATTATAGATTTATATAAATAGATAATTTAATAAGGACAATAATGGAACAGTTTAAAACTTATGCTCTCATGACATCTCTTACACTACTTTTTATTTGGTTTGGAGGTATGATAGCTGGTCAAACCGGTATGATTATCGCTTTTATCGCTGCTACAGGGATGAACTTTTATGCTTATTACTATAGTGACAAACAAGTGCTAAAACACTATAACGCCACACCTGTAGATAAAAACTCTGCCTCGGGACTCTATGAGATTGTAGATAGTCTAACCATTCGTGCCAATCTACCTATGCCGGCTCTCTACATAATACCTGGTGAACAACCTAATGCTTTTGCAACAGGTAGAAACTATGAAAATGCCGCTGTAGCAGTTACGGAAGGTCTTTTAAGTTTGCTTAGCAAAGAAGAGATTGAAGCTGTTATAGCCCATGAACTCAGTCACATCAAGCATTATGATATTCTTATAGGCACAGTAACAGCAACGATTGCAGGAGCCATCGCTATGCTTGCACAGTTTGGAATGTTTTTTGGTGGTGGGCGAGATAGACCCAATATAATCATTACACTTGCTCTTATGTTCATAATGCCTATGGCTGCAACTCTTATACAGATGATGGTGAGCAGAAACAGAGAATTTATGGCTGATGCTGGTGCAGCTAGTATGACAGGTCACCCTGAGTGGCTACAGAGTGCATTGGGCAAACTAGATAGCTATGCAAGAGGCACAATAATACCAGATGCAGACCCTCAAACTGCACATATGTTTATCATAAACCCATTTACAGGTAGAGATATGTCACTCAAAAAACTATTTAGCACACACCCAAGCACTCAACAGAGAATAGAGAGACTTGAAGCGTTAAAATAACATCTTCTATGTTATAATTTCTGCATATAAAAAATCCAAGGCAGATAAAAATGATAGCAGATAAAAATTCAATACATCAAGCTTCTAATACAGCAAATTTAAAAAAAAATAGTTATGAAGTACTAATAGTTGGTGCTGGCATCTCTGGTGCTGCTTTGGCGTATGAATTGGCCAGATATACAGATGTAAAAACAGTAGCTGTTTTAGAGAAATACGGTGATGTAGCTACTCTAAATACACAAGGAAAAGCCAACTCTCAAACTATACACTTTGGTGATATTGAGACAAACTATACTGTCTCAAAAGCATCCATCACAAAACAGACTGCCAAAATGGTAGAGAAATACTGTTTGCAGTATAAATTGGAAAATAAGGTCATATTCTCTCACCAAAAAATGGCTCTTGGCATAGGTGACAGAGAAGTTGAATTTATGCTAGAGCGTTACGAAGAGTTTAAAGAACTATTTCCCAACCTTCAAGTGTGGGACAAGGAGCATTTAAAAACTATTGAGCCTAAATTAGTTTTTGATGAAAATGGAGATGAAAGACCAGAAACTGTGGTAGGTATAGGCTCTACAGGAGAGTGGACAACGGTTGATTATGGCAAAATGACAAAAAATCTTATGGAAAACGCAAAAAATCAACTAGATACAAAAGTAGATCTATTTTTAAACTCAGAAGTGATAAGCATCACTAAGATTTCTGATAATGAATATGAAATTAAAACAGCAACAGAAACTTATTATTCAAACTATGTTGTTGTAAATGCTGGGGCACACTCACTTTTTCTTGCACACAAAATGGGTTATGGGCTAGAGTATGCCACTCTTCCTATGGCAGGAAGTTTTTATATGACAAATCAAAATATGTTAAATGGTAAAGTCTATATGGTACAAAATCCAAAACTTCCATTTGCTGCACTTCATGGAGACCCTGACATTTTAGCAAATGGTCTTACAAGGTTTGGACCAACTGCACTTGTTTTACCAAAATTAGAGCGATTTAAATCAGGAACCTATATGGATTTTTGGAAGACGCTTAGATTTGATAAGAGTATCCTAAAAATATTTTATGACTTACTGAAAGATAGTGATATCAGAAACTACATTATGAGAAATTTTTTATTTGAAATACCATATATAAATAAAAAACTTTTTGTAAAAGATGCGAGAAAAATTATCCCGTCTCTTGGGATTGACGACATAGTCTATGCAGAAGGTTTTGGCGGTATTCGTCCACAGGTGCTCAATAAAAAAGATAAAAAACTGATGCTTGGAGAAGCCTCTATAAATACAGGTAATGGAATTGTTTTCAATATGACACCATCTCCAGGAGCAACTAGCTGTCTAGGTAATGCAAAAAGAGATGTTATTAATATTTGTAGTTTTTTAAATAAAGAGTTTTACAAAGAGAAATTTGACGAAGAGTTAGTTGAGGAGAACCTACCTCAATCCAGAATAGATGAAAAATTACAAAGAAAATATGTAAGTGAAATTAGAGCTGAAATTCATGCTCATGAAGAGAAATATTTTCAAAATATTAATGAGGGTCAAGAGCTTCCAAGTTACTGGGATAAACCATATTCTCCATGGAGAAATAAAAGAGACCACTGGTCGTTTTAACTATGTCCCCTTTTGCTATACAACTCACCAATGGATGTCTTATATCAGATATCGAACTTGAAGATAGGAACAGTTTTCAAGCACTACAACAGATAGGTGCCATTGAAGAAATAAACGGACTATGGAAACTAGGATCCCTCTATCGTGCAGGAGCTCTCTATATTGGAAAAGATGGAAAAGGGTATGTTGAGGCAGAGTTTAAAGAGCAGAGAGACCTACTTGTAGAGCCTGACCATTTAGAAGACGCCAAACATGGTGACGTGGTGGTGGTAAAACGCATTATCGCCAGACGAGGTCGTGCTAGCGGCAAAATACAACTCACTATAGACAAAGCTCATCTTTTTACTATTGGCTATACACATAGAGATGAACAAAATAATTTTTTTATCCTCAATATACGCACAGGAGAACCTACCCACGCAGTGATGGATGGGATGGACTTAAAAGCTTTTAAGCTAGGTACTGTACTGAAAATAGATGTAGATGACAGCAAAGTTTTAGAGGTTTTTGGTCATTTGGGTGATGCTAAAGTAGATGAAAAAATTTCTCTTGCTTTGTATGAGCGTGAAGATGCCTTTCCTAAGGAGTGCGTGACAGATGCTCTAGAGATTGAATTGGAAGTAAAAAAAGAGGAGCATTCAAATCGTATAGACTTGACTCATCTTGACTTCTGCACCATCGACCCCATCACCGCAAAAGATTTTGATGATGCTATCTATTTTGACAGAGAAGCACATACCATTTATGTTGCCATAGCAGATGTAAGCCACTATGTACCCTTCTTTACCCCTATCGATAAAGAGGCTAAAAAGCGAGGTTTTACCACCTATTTACCACACAAATCTTTCCCTATGCTTCCAAGAGAACTGAGCGAAAATATCTGTTCACTTAAGCCCAAAGTAGATAGACTCGCATTTGTAGCAAAAATAGCACTCGACAGAGCGACACTTAAACCCATTAAAGAGGAGTTTTTTGAAGCAATTATCCACTCTAAACACCGTTTTAGCTATGAACATATAGACAAAATACTTGAATCTGGCACCAAAGATACTACAGAGACCATATCTCAAATCTTGACTTGGTTGCTTCCTCTGCAAAAAATAACTGCTAAACTACATAACCAACGGCTAAAACATGGCTTTGACTTTAGATCCGAAGAGGTTAGACTCACCATCGATAATGACCACCTGCTAACAAACACAAAAATAGAAACAGGCACACCCTCACACTCGCTCATAGAGGAGTGTATGCTACTAGCCAACCAAGCAAGTGCCAAAAGGTTTACAGGTGAAGGCGATAGTATCTTTAGGATACATGAGCCACCACAACTCTCGCGTATAGAAACTCTTTTAGCAGAACTTGCAGCCATAGGACTCTATGTAAAAGAGTATGAAGATAGCCCTTCACTCATCCGTGCTATCCAAAAAGAGGCACAAAAAATGGGTCTAGCTTCAGAAGTAGATTCTATGATTATCAAATCTCTGCGTCGTGCCGAGTATAATGCACACAATGTCGGGCACTTCGGATTGGGCTTTAGTCACTACAGCCACTTTACCTCTCCTATCCGTAGATACTCTGACCTCATACTCCACCGCCTCATCAAAACACAACTTAGAGACGAAAAACAGGAAGCAGAGTATCTCTTGAGAAATATAGAACCTCTCTGTGCAAGAGTCTCTGAGCTTGAAAGAGAGGCAACCAAAGCTGAATGGGACTTTAGAGACCGTAAATTTGCCAGATGGGCAAAAGAGCAAATAGGTCTCTTTTTTGAAGCAGAAATCATAGAAGCAGGAGAGAGTGCCAAGGCTGTATTAAAAGGAGATATCAAAGGTGTAACCGTACATCTCAAAGGAGATAATGTAATGCTTTTTGATAAAATAAGAGTGATGATTACCGAAGTAAATATTGCTCAAGCAGTTGTAATGTCAGAACTTGTAGCTAAGCTTGATAAAGATGAGATGGAGTTGTAAAAGTCTGACAATTTGACATATTTTTGCCATTAAATCTACTTACATTATATAATATGTTAAAATTCATTATTAAGTAAAGGGTTCTCATGAAAGTAGGTGGATTATTTGCAGGTATTGGTGGTATTGAACTGGGTTTTAAAAATGCGGGTTTTAAAATTGAATGGGCAAATGAAATAGATAAGAATGCATGTATTACATATAGAGAAAATCACAAACATACACTTTTTGAAAAAGATTTAAATACTTTAGATACAGATGAAGTAACTCCCATTGATATTCTAACTGGGGGATTTCCTTGTCAAGCATTTTCTATTGCAGGATATCAAAAAGGTTTTCGTGATGACAGAGGGAATGTATTTTTTCGTATTTTAGATTTTATTGATGACTTAAATCCTAAGGTTGTATTTTTAGAAAATGTTAAAAATCTTATAGGGCATGACAAGGGTAAGACATTTGAACGCATTATATATGAATTAGAAGAGATAAGAGGCTATACAGTCAAACATAAAGTTTTAAACTCTTGCAAATATGGTAATGTGCCTCAAAATAGAGAAAGAATCTATATTGTTGCATTCAAAGATAAAAATATTGCATCTAAATTCACTTTTCCAAAAACAAAAAAATTAACTAAAACAGTTGCCGATATTATTGATTCAACAGCTGATGAAAAATTTTATTATACAAATAGTCGCTATTACAAACAACTAAAAGATGAAATGAAAAACAGAGATACTGTTTATCAATGGCGTAGAGTATATGTTCGAGAGAATAAAAGTAAATTATGTCCCACTTTAACGGCAAACATGGGAACAGGTGGGCACAATGTACCACTAATTATAGACTCAAAAGATATCCGTAAATTAACACCTAGAGAATGTGCTAGATTTCAAGGTTATCCTGAGAATTTTAAATTTCCTGAGCAATTAGCAAATTCTTCATTATATAAACAGATAGGAAATTCTGTTAGTCTTCCCGTAATTGAAGCTATAGCCCATGAAATAAAAAAAGTACTAGTATAATATTATGTCATTTTATAATCTTCAAACTCTCGAACAACAAAATTTATATAAAGAATATTTACAAATAATTGGAAGTTTATCAAATTTATTTTCTGACTCTTCTACGCCTTATCTCTATTATCGTATTGCAGAAAAAATGTTTTGTAAAGCCTTTCATGCAAGAGATTTATCAAGAGGTGATGTATCATATGATGCACAGAAAGAATCACTAGGGATAGGCTTAAAAACATTTTTAAGAGGAAATAATAAAAGTATTCAAAAAATTGCTGAATTTAATAAGGATAAACTTTTATATGATAACTTAACTCTTTCAAAAAAAATCCATAAGATTTCTAATTTGAGAAATAAAAGACTAGATTTTACAAATAACTTATATGATATAGAAAAATCAATTTATCATTGTGTCATTAGAGATAATGGTAAATTTCAAATTTATGAAGAAGAGATAAAACATATAAATATAGAATCTATAAAAAATATTAGACAAACAAAATCATCAATTTTCTTTGATGATGATATTTATGAATATTCATTTTCTTTATCAAAAAGTACCTTAATGAAAAGGTTCAATACTCCACAATTTTTAGATACATTCTCTGTAGATATAATAGAAGACCCACTAGAATCACTTTACTCCCTAATTAATCAAGAGCAGAGTATTATGTCTCATACACATATTAAAGATACAGCATATTTACCTTTATATGGGAGAGGGAAAAAAGTATTTGACAATAGTGGGCTAAACCAATGGAATGCTAATGGAAGAACAAGAAATATGAATGAGGTTTATATTCCAATACCAAAAGACTTTCATACATATAAACCAAACTTTTTCCCAAATAAAGATATTATTTTTACTTTAAACCTACCAAATAAAAAGCAAATCAATGTAAAAGTATGTCAAGCAGGTAGCAAAGCTTTAATGTCAAATCCTAATAAAGATTTAGGAGAATGGTTATTACGAGATGTATTTAAACTACAAGCAGGTGAATTAGCTACCAATCAAACCTTATACACATATGGTGTTGATTCTGTAAGAATAGATAAAATTAATAATACTGAATATGAAATAAATTTTGCAAAACTTGATAGCTATGAAAACTTTATTATTAATTTAAAGAATAATTTATGACACAAATCATCTCTCTCTTCTCAAGTGCAGGTAATTTAGACATTGGGTTTAAAAAGATTGGGTTAAATATCGTAAAAGAAGAAAACAAATTAATAAAAGTAGCCTCATAATGTACCAAAGAGAATTTGATCAAAAACTCAAACAAACTTTTCCAAAAGCCGTACTTCTCTACGGTGACAATGACTACCTCATAGACTACTACATCGACTTATATAAAACCAAACTTGATGCTAAAGATAGTATGCTTACACTCTACTATGATGAATGGAATTTTGAGCAGGCTAAAAACTATTTGTCCCAAACCTCACTTTTTGGTGGAACCAATCTTGTAGTGGTGAAACATAATAATAAAATACCTAAAAAAGAACTAGATACTCTTGTAGAACTTGCAAATAAAAATAGTGATAACTACTTTTTGTACGGGTATGAAGGAGTGGCAAAAGATGCAAAAAGTATGCAGAGTGCTTTTACGGAAAAAAAGGGAGGAGTTTGGGTACGATTTTTTGAACCAAATATTCGTGAGGGTATTGCCACACTACAACAAAAAGCACAACAGATACAACTAGACATTGACCACTATGCTCTACAGCACCTCATGCCTCTTCTTAATAACAATCTAGCTCTCTGCTCCAACGAGTTAGACAAGCTTGCCATACTAGGAACAAAAGTCACGAGTAAAGACATTGATAAGTTGGTTTACTCTACTGCACCACTTGCAACAGAGCAACTACTCATAGACCTATTTAGTAAAAAGCCTATCACGGCAACCATCACTAAACTGCTTGACCTTGGAGAAGATGAAGCATCACTCTTGCGTTCAACACAATATTTTGTAAATCAAATTTTCCTCTTTCATGCCTATATCAAACTCAATGGACATGTAGACTCAGTAGCCATTTTGGGCTATAAGCTCCCCAAACAAATAGAGGAACAAAAAGCACAACTCGCTTTACGCGTTAACTCTTTTTCTCTACTTAAAATATTTGAACATCTGCTTGAGAGTGAAGTAAGCATGAAAAGAGCGCCCGCAGCACAAAAAGAGGTTTTGCTATATGGTATGCTGATTAAGCTACAAGGGTACTTATAGTACAATAATTAAGCTATATATAAAAGGGTTTATTATAAAATATCGCTTCCAAAATTCTTGCTCATTTTTGGACGAATAGAGATATTCGCATTTTTAGTGGGCTATTAAACCAAAAGGAGACAATGTGAATTGTTATGAAACACTGTTTGTAGTTAAACCTACACTTACACAAGAAGAGATTATAGAACAAATCTCTAAGGTAGAAAATATACTTACAAAAGAGGGTGCTGAACTTGCAGGCACTAATAATATGGGTATGAGAAAACTTGCTTATCCTGTAGAAAAACATGCTAGAGGATACTATACAGTTCTTTTCTATAAAGCTGAAGGTACGATCATCGATGAGCTTGAGAGAAATCTTAAGATCAGTGAAGATGTCATTAAGTTTTTAAGTGTAAAATATAGTAAAAATAAAGAACTTGCACAATTTGACAAGCTTGTTGCAGCAGCGAATAAAAGCGCTACTCCAGCACCAGAAGCTGCACCTGCTCCAGAAGCAGTAGCAACAGAAGCAACATCAACAGAAGCATAATTAAAAGCGACTTACAGGAGCAACCATATGTACAATAAGATTATTTTAGCAGGAAACCTTACAAGAGATGTAGAAGTTAGATATACACAAGGTGGGAGTGCCATAGGAAACACGGCAATCGCAACTTCACGTAAATTTAAATCTGCAACCGGTGAACAAAAAGAAGAAGTACTATTCGTAGACATCACTTTTTTTGGTAGAACTGCTGAAATCGCTAATCAATATTTACGTAAGGGTAGCAAAGTTTTAGTAGATGGTAGATTGAAGCTTGACCAATGGACAGCACAAGATGGAAGCAAGAGAAGTAAACACTCTGTAACT
>JAUXGC010000029.1 GCA_030622375.1 Sulfurovum sp. | reverse complement strand
TTTAACAAAAAGGTATCTATTTGCTTGTGGATTATTTTTATCTTTTTCTCTATAAACTCTTTTCACTCTTAAGCAAAATAGCGCCCTCTACTGTAATGAATACTCTTTTAAAATCTATTAGTTATGCCACATACTACCTGCATGGTAAATATAGAGATATTATATTTATAAATCTAGACTTGGCATTTAAAAACAGCCTCTCTGACAAAGAGAAAAAAAAGATAGTTTTGCGTGTATTTTACAACATGATACAAACAGTCATAGGGTTTATGAAACGAAATGGCATAAGCAAAGAGAAACTTTTAGAAAATATTAGTTTTAAGAATGAACACTATCTGCTTGATGCTCTGAAAAACAAAGAAAAAATCATATTTATCACAGGTCACTACTCCAACTGGGAGCTTCTTCCTCCTGCTGTTACTTCCAAATATGGCATTACTCTTGTAGGCATAGGTCGAAAACTTGACTCTGATGTAATGGATAAAGTTTTATTAAAAAACAGGGAGCAGTTTGGTGTAGAGATGCTCTATAGACGGGGTGCGATTAAAGGTGCTATAAAAGCACTCAAACAAAATAAAATTGTAGGATTTTTGCTAGATCAGAGTCTGGGTGAGAAACAAGGGGGAATAAAAGTAAACTTCTTTGGAAAACCAGTAGGACACTCTCCTGCGGCTTCTATTTTGGCAAGAAATTTTGATGCTACTATGTTGCCTGCTTTTATAAGTACAGATGACTACAAGCACTACACGGTAACCTTTTATGAGACTTTAACTACTCTTAAAACTGATGACAAAGAAGCCGATATACTCTCTATGACTCAAGCACAAGCAGACATTACCGAACAAGTGGTAAAAAACAAACCAGAAGAGTGGTTTTGGGCACACAAACGCTGGAAAGCTTACCTACCTGAAATTTACAAGAAACATATATGAAACTTCTGTTTTTTTCTGTAACCAAACATCAGTATAGCTATTTTGAAAAATTAAAAAGTCATCTTTCTTTTAACTCAACACATACTTTTTTCCCAACTCTTAATATATCTTTCAAATCAACTACTATTGACAGCAGTAAAATTTTAAATGCCAAATACAAAGAGTTAGATGCAAAATACACAAACGCTCTACATAAACAGCTCTATAAACTGTTACTTAAAATACAAATTCCATGGGTTGTTCGTGCTATCTACAAACAGCTTACTCTACATAAACCTCATTTTTTAGTGGTTTGGAATGGAAAGAAGTTTCATCAAGCCATAGCCGTAGAGGTAGCAAAGTCACTAGGCATACCCTCTGTATATTTTGAAAATGGGGTGCTTCCTAACACAACAACCATGGATTTTAGAGGGGTAAATGCAAACAACTCCGTACCTAGAAATGCCTCTTTTTATGAAAAATTACACTTTTTAGAAACACAAAAACTACCTCAACATTTAGTTACACGAGAAGCAAACAGAAAAAAAAGAACTTTTACAAATAATTTGCCTGAAACTTACATTTTTATACCTTTTCAAGTCGCTTACGATACGCAAATCATCCAACACTCACCATGGATACCAGATATGTTTTCGTTTTATGAGATTTTAGAGTGGCTATCTTCTCAAACCGATACCCATTTTGTCATAAAAGAGCACCCCTCTGATAGAGTTAGCGACTATGCCTTGCTGCATGAAAAAACCAACGAGAAGATACACTTTAGCTCTCAAGATACACAACATCTCATAGAGAATGCTACTGCTATCATCAGCATAAACTCTAGCGTAGTGATGGAGTCACTACTTTTTTCAAAGAGAGTCATAGTATTGGGTGAAGCTTTTTTCGCCATTGAGGGAGTAGTTAAAACAGCTCACTCCAAAGAAGAGATACTTTTAACACTTCAAAAATTGGATGATTGGGACTTCAACACTTCATTGGTGCAAAAATTTTTAAAATATATCTATTTTGACTATTTAATAGCTGATAGTTGGAGAGAACCGACCGACATACACTATGAAGCCATAAAAACACGTTTTAAGGAGCAAAATTGTTAGACTATTTTTTGCATACATTTGACAAAAACAATTTTCGTTTAGTTATGACTATCTTGGTCAAAGATGAAGCAGACATCATTGAGGCAAATATCCGTACTCATAGCCAATTAGGGGTAGATGCTTTTGTCATTATGGATAACAACTCAACTGACGGCACAAGAGAGATACTTTCAAAACTCTCACATGAATTTGAGATAGAGATAGTAGATGAATCAGGAATCTATGCACAGGCAAAATGGATGAAAAAACTTGCCAAAATAGCAAAAGAGAAACTCAAAGCAGACTGGGTCATCAATAATGATGCAGATGAATTTTGGATACCACAAAATGAACTTAACCTTAAAGAGAATTTAGCATTTAAAGGCTCTGTACTAACTTGTCATCGTTACAATATGATTTTAGATGAACTAAGTCTTAAGAGTGGAAGTTTTTTTAATGCTAACTACTATGTGAACAACCCTATAGCCTACACTAAACATAAACTTCAAAATGACAAAGTGTCCATTACTCTGGGGAAAATAGGACCAAAAACTATAGTTAATCCTCATGGGCTATTATCTCTTCGTGGTGGCAATCATAAAGCACTACACATAGGCAGGATAAGTGATACTTTGCGTTCTGGATATGATAAAATCAAACGTTTTGAAACCATAGAAGTTTTTCACTATCCTATAAGAAGTTACGAACAGTTTGAACGCAATATAAAAAATAGAAAAAAACTTTTAGAAGGCTCCAAAAAAGTGAGTATGGGTCCACACTATAGGAGATGGGTAAAGATTTACAATGAAGGAAAATTAGCACAAGAGTTTGAAAACAATATTCTCTTTTCTATAAGCAGTATAAAAGTACTTGAAAAGTATGATATTGTCAAAAAAGATGAAAGTATTAAAACAAGGATACTATATTGAAATATAAAGTAGCATTTTTTCTTCCCAATCTTGAGAGTCAAGGGGGAGTAGTGGTTTCTGTAAAAACCATTGCTGAATATTTGCAAACTTTAGGACATGAAGTTCATCTATTTCCCATAGGAGATACAAAGGTATCTAACTCTACATATATACATCCCATTGACTCAAATAACAAAGCTCAACAGCTTAAAATTGCAAAAAATCTGTATGCTCTGGAAACAACAAAAAAACCTTTCGACTTAAGCGTATCAAACACTCTTGTTTCAAACTACATACTACACCACTTACATATTGAAAATACTCATTTAATGATTTTGAGACAACCCTCTTTTCTAAAACAAAGTCATATCTTCAGTAAAATCAAAAAAAGAATTCTCTTTCCAAAAATATATAATAGAAAAAATATTGTTATGATTTCAGAGTGTCTTTTAAACAATTTTCTACAGCGATTTGGCTACTTAAAGCTTAAAAGCAGTCGTGTGATTTACAATGCATTTGATCCAGAATTTCTTGAAAAAAAATCACAACAAAACATTGAACTGCCTACTTCAAAAGAGTATATTATATCTGTTGGGAGATTTACCAAAACAAAAAATCATACTATGCTTATAAAGGCATTTGCTCATATTGACAATAAAAACATAGACCTTATACTCTTAGGTGAAGGGAAAGAAAAAAATGCACTAAAGCACCTTATTGAAAAACTTAATTTGAACCATAAAGTACATTTTGTGGATTGGCAAGAGAACCCTTACCCTTACATAAAACAAGCTAAACTTCTTGTACATACATCAAAGTCTGAAACCTTTGGCAGAGTTATTTTAGAGGGCTTGGCACTTGGCACTCCAGTAGTTGCTACAGATATTGACTGCGGACCAAATGAAATACTTACAAAAGAGTTAAGCAAATTTCTTGTACCCTCTGACAACATAAATGTTTTAACATTCACTATCAACAGAGCTTTAAATAGCTATCCAAATATTATTGCCGATAAGTACTTAATGCAGTTTGACATTAAGCATATTGCACAACAGTATATTGACTTTATCGAAAAAGAGGCAAAATGATACATAAAACAATAAATTATCTTATGATTGCTTTTGCTTTTGCTTTTCCCATATCTATTGGTGCGGCAAATGGACTTCTTGCACTTATGGTACTTCTATGGCTAGTAGAGGGAGATTTTAAAGCTAAGTTTCAAATACTCTTTAACGAAAAAATCATTTGGTTTCTGTTTATAATTCCCATACTTCTCATAATATCTATACTCTTTAGCGATACTGTTGCAAACGGTTTTTTAAGTAGAGAAAATGAAAGTATCTATCGTATGGTGTTAAGTCGCTTTATCTGGCTACCTATGCTACTGGTTATCTATATAACCTCCATAGAGAAAAAATATCTTAAACATATCATTTCCTCTTTTTTAATAGCTATATTTTTCAGTGAAATCATCTCTTATATGATTTATTTTGAAATAATCGATACTGCCTATTTTCAAAAACTGAATCTTCTCTATAAAAATGCTTCTCATATAAATCCAACCCCTTTTATGCAACATATATGGTACTCATTTTTCTTGAGTGTATCCATACTGTTCATAATAGATAAATTGTCAAATACGCTCAATATTTATTTGAAGCTTTTTCTTATATTTTTTCTTTTTAGTGCTACCGTAAATCTATTTATTAACGGAGGGCGTACTGGGCAAGCTGCAGCTATTTTAGGTCTATTTGTTTATGTCACTACAAAATACAGATTTAGAGTTCAGTATTTTCTCTATGCCACTGTTGCCGTATATATTGTACTGACTTTGGCATATAACTTTAGTCCAAATTTTAATAAACGTTTTCACGAAGCTATCACAGATATTAAAAGTGCTTCTCAATATAACTTTAAAAGTTCATGGGGTGCTAGAATTGCATCCAATATCAATACATGGCAATACTTAACCTCTTCACCTAAACATTTTATTTTAGGTGCAGGTGCAGGAGATTCAAAATATGAATATATGCATTTTGCCAAAACCAAAATGACTCCAAACATTTATGAAGCGGTACAAGACTTTCCGCATCTTCATAACCAATATTTACAGTTTTGGCTTGACGGAAGCATCTTTGCACTTTTTAGTTTTTTACTCTTTTTCTACTCTTTGGGCAGACTCCCATTGGCAAAACCTCACAGAGCTCTGCTTTACGGATCCCTAACCATTATTATGTTTGTTCAGCTCTCAAGCAATCTTGCATTTCGAGCAAAAACTTATATGCTTATCCTATTTATTGCCTCATATTTCATAGTTTTATCTCGACAAAATAGAGACAAACAAACCTCATAAAAAAGGTTTTTTATCTTATTTTGCTATAATCTCATCCATATATATGCCTCCAAAAAAAGGAAGAAAAGATTGTGATAGGTATCGTCGATTACAACATGGGTAACCTTGCTTCTGTTATCAATGCATTTGCCAAAGTTGGAGAGAGTGTCGCACTTGAGAGTAACCCCTCAAAACTAAATCAATATGATAAGCTTATACTTCCAGGAGTAGGTGCTTTTGGTGATGCCATGGAGCATCTCAAAAAAAATGGGATGGATAGAGCAGTAATTAATTTTGCTAAAAGTGGAAAACCTCTACTTGGGATATGTTTGGGAATGCAACTTCTTTTCGATAACAGTGAAGAGTTTGCAAAGGACTCCAATGGAACTCAAGGTTTAGGGCTTATACCTGGAAAAGTAGTTGCTTTTGACGAGAGTAAATTTGATCGCCCACTTAAAGTACCCCACATAGGATGGAATGAAATGTTTTGCAAAAAACCTACAAAACTATTTGATGGATTACCTAAAGATTTTTATCTCTACTTTGTTCACTCTTACCATGTGGTATGTGACGATAAGTATGCCATAGGTAAAACACATTACGGGTATGAGTTTGTTAGTGTTGTTCAAAATGGAAATATTTACGGCATACAACCACACCCAGAGAAGAGTCATGATAATGGCTTAAAAATTATAAAAAACTTTGTTAAAATATAAGCATTAAAGGAAGTGGAGAGTTTACTCCCACAAAAAACTTAGAGGCACAAATCACCTGACCTCTTGATATTATTTGAAGGAGCAGAATAAATGACAATACTACCCGCAATCGACCTAAAAGATGGCAAAGCAGTAAGACTAAGTAAAGGCTTAATGGACTCAGCCAAAATCTACTCTGACGAGCCTTGGCAAGTAGCCAAAAGATTTGAAGAGCTTGGCAGTGAGTGGCTACATTTAGTAGACCTTAACGGTGCTTTTGCAGGTGAACCTAAAAATCTAGAACAGATAAAGCAGATTCGTAAACACTGCAACCTCAAACTTGAACTTGGCGGTGGAATTCGTGATGAAGAGACCATTAAAATGTACCTAGAGCTAGGTGTAGATAGACTCATATTAGGCTCTGTTGCGGTTAAAGACCCTCAGTTCGTAAAAGATATGGCAGCAAAATATCCTATAGTTGTGGGGATTGATGCTATTGATGGCATGGTTGCTGTAGAGGGTTGGGCAGAAGTTTCAGATATGAGGGCTACTGATCTTGCCAAAGAGTTTGCCAATGCTGGCGTTGAAGCCATCATCTGTACAGATGTAAGTCGTGACGGCATGATGACTGGTGTGAATGTAGATTTTACAGTTGAAATTGCCAAAGCTTCTGGTGTTGAGACTATAGCTTCTGGTGGGCTAAAAGATATGACAGATATTTATGCACTTATAGAAGCAGGTTGTGATGGCACAATCGTAGGAAAAGCATTCTACGAAGGTACACTTGATTTAGAAAAGGCATTTAAGGTGGCAAATGGATAAAACATATCAGGAATTAACAATCACACTTAACAATAACTTTGTAGAGTTTATTGCAGATTTTGTTGCTAACATTGCTGGAAATGGTGTAGAACTTGGTAAAGGTAAAATCATTGTACGAAGTGAATCTGATTTAACTTTCGTTAAAGATGCTCTTATATCATTATCAGGCACTTTAGGTAACAGTATAGGCATGGACTACAAACTTGAGACAAAAGAAAATATAGACTGGATAAAAATATATCAAAACTCTATACAGCCCATAGAAGCAGGAAAATTTTATATCTATCCTAGTTGGTATGAGCCAAAAATGGATTTTATAAATATCAAAATAGACCCAGCTCTTGCTTTTGGTTCGGGGCATCATGCCACCACCTTTTCATGTCTGGAAGCTATAGGCAGTCATGTCAATGCTAGCCACTATGTTATAGATGTAGGTTGTGGCTCTGGCATTTTAGGTCTTGCATGTAAAAAACTGGGTGCAAATGTAGAACTTTGTGATACAGATCCACTTTCAGTTGAGAGTTGCAAAGAGAACTTTGAACTTAACAATGAGCATTATGATAAGCTCTGGGAAGGCTCTATTGATAAAGCAAAAAATACCTATAATGTGGTTATAGCAAATATTATTGCTGATGTTCTTAGATTTATTGCAAAAGATTTAAAAAATATATGTAAAGAAGATGGTATCTTGATACTTTCAGGTATTTTAGATAAAAAAGAGAATCTAGTTATAGAGTCATTCAAAGATATGACCCTACAAAAAAGAGTAATAAAAGATGAGTGGATAACACTTATTTATAAGAAATAAATACTAAAATTACACTAGTGTAATGAGCCCTCTGCTGAAGAGGACTCAGTGTCAACGTAGCAAAGATGAACTTTGTTCATTTTGCGTTATAATAATCTATGAAGTGGATAACACTTATCTACAAAAAGGAAATAAATGGCTAACCAAAACAACAATGATAATGATAACAACAACAATAACTTTTTTAACAATAATCCGTTATTGGCATTTGCAATATTCTCTCTTGTTATCATCATCATCTTTAAATCTTTCGTCGGAGATGGAGAAGGTCTTGGAAATGTACTAAACAATAACAATGTATCACAAACCAAACAAGTAAAATACTCTGAAATTAAACAGAAAATAGAAGAAGGCAACATAAAGAGTGTAAAACTTACAACTACAACCGTAGAAGCCATATCAGATGATAATGGTCGTAAAATACGCTATGTGGCACAAAATGTACCAACCTACGATAAAGACCTTATTCCTCTACTTGAAGAGAAAAATATTACTTATGAGGGTGTTATGGGTGGTGGATTTTTCTCTGAACTTCTTAGCATGATGCTTCCTATCCTCATCTTTTTTGGTATTTGGATTTTCTTGGCTAGAAAAATGTCCAAAGGTATGGGGGGCGGAATCTTAGGTGCAGGAAAAGCAGACAAACTTATAAACTCTGAGAAGCCAGATACAAGATTTGATGATGTTCAAGGGGTGGAAGAGGCCAAAGATGAAGTCAAAGAGATAGTTGATTTTCTAAAATTCCCGGAACGCTATATGGAACTTGGAGCAAAAATTCCAAAAGGTTTACTTTTGGTAGGACCTCCTGGTACAGGTAAAACCCTCCTTGCAAAAGCAGTAGCAGGAGAAGCTTCTGTTCCTTTCTTTTCCGTTAGTGGTTCAGGATTTATAGAAATGTTTGTTGGTGTTGGAGCAAGTAGAATACGTGACCTGTTTGAAAAAGCAAAAAAAGAAGCTCCTTCTATCATATTTATAGATGAGATTGATGCTATTGGTAAGAGTCGTGCAAGTGGTGGACAGATGGGTGGAAATGATGAGAGAGAACAGACGCTCAATCAACTTTTAGCTGAAATGGATGGCTTTGGTACAGATACTCCCGTCATTGTGCTAGCGGCAACAAACAGACCTGAAATACTTGATGCAGCACTTCTTAGAGCTGGACGTTTTGACAGACAAGTACTTGTAGATAAACCTGATTTTGATGGACGTTTAGCTATCTTGAAAGTTCACTCTAAAGGAGTAAAACTATCCTCAAAAGTTGATTTGACCATTGTTGCCAAACAAACTGCAGGTTTAGCAGGTGCAGACTTGGCAAATATCATCAATGAAGCTGCACTTCTTGCTGGAAGATTTAATAAAAAAGAGATAGAACAGTCTGACTTACTTGAAGCAATTGAGCGTTCATTTGTAGGACTAGAAAAGAAAAATCGTAAAATTTCTGAAGTAGAAAAGAAAATAGTAGCTTATCATGAAAGCGGACATGCACTTATGGCAGAACTCTCCAAAGGAGCCACTAGAGTTACCAAAGTTTCCATCATTCCTAGAGGGCTTGGTGCACTAGGTTATACCCTGCACCTTCCAGATGATGAAGACAGGTTTTTAAAACAAAAACATGAACTCATGGCTGAGATAGATGTACTTCTTGGTGGCCGTGCAGCAGAAGAGGTGTTTATAGGTGAGATAAGTACGGGTGCAGGGAATGACCTCGACCGTGCAACAGCTATCTTAAAAGACATGGTTTCTGTCTATGGAATGAGTGATGTAGCTGGACTCATGGTACTTAAAAGAACTGAAAATAGTTTCTTGGGTGGTGGCATGTCATCTACAGATTATAGTGAAAAAATGGCTGAAGATATTGATAATCACATCAAAACAACATTGAATGAACGTTATATTTTTGTAAAGAAAACACTCAATGAGTACTATCAAGCTATAGAAAATATGGCTACTGTACTGCTTGATGTTGAAGTTATAGAAGGTAAAAAAGTACGTTCAATCATCGCCGAGTATGAGAAAGAAAACCATATGGAAAGTCGTCTTGCACATGGTGACAAAATAGCAAAAGCAGAAGCATTCGCAAAAGAGCAAGCTTTGAAAAATCAAGAAGACAATGAAGAGTCCTAGCCTATTATTTATCTTGCCAAATTTGTTTACAGCAAGTAGTATTTTTGTAGGTGTGATAAGTATTGTGGAAGCGAGTAAAGAAAATTTTGTTTTGGCTTCTTGGCTCATACTTTTAGCTCTTGTATTTGATGGACTAGACGGTCGCATAGCTCGCATGACAAACACTACAAGTCAATTTGGTGTAGAGTTTGACTCTTTGGCGGATATTATCTCATTTGGTATAGCTCCTGCTATGTTACTCTACTTCTTTATAGGAGATGAGTTTGGACGTTTTGGCATTCTTGTCTCTGCACTTTATGTCATTTTTGGTGCTATCAGACTAGCACGATTCAATATATCAACAGCCAAAACTGACCCAAATGTATTTATTGGTTTACCCATTCCTACAGCTGCAGTTTTTATATCAATGTGGATACTTCTTTTTCATAAATATAATTTAGAAGAGTATAGTATTGCTCTACTATTTTTGGCTTTAGGAGTAAGCATACTGATGGTAAGCAATTTCCGCTACCCCTCATTTAAAAAAGTACAGCTTAATAAACCAATGGTCTTTAAAACAATGATTGCACTTATGCTGGTAGCTTCTCTTATATATCTTTTCTCAGCAGAGGGATTTGCTTTGGTTATATTTGCTTATGTCATTTATGGACCACTTCGTGCACTGCGGACTATTAGCCTCAGAGAGATAAAAATTAAAAGATAATTTTTATCTCTTGTAATAAAATCTGATTTAGTGTATACTCTACAAAATTAACTAGGAGAACATTATGAAAAATATCATAAACAACTATACCATTTTCACAAAAGACAGTACTCTCCTGCTGCTCTCACTCTAATTTATCCCCTATACAATTCAATTTTCTAGTTTCTAATTAACCACTATTTAGGTAAAATTAGACAATTTTTGCACAACTAGTGCTTTTTACATAATAAGGTAAACATAATGAGTAAAGAAATCATTAAAATATTTGACACAACATTAAGAGATGGTGAGCAGAGTCCAGGGGCTTCCATGAACACCGAAGAGAAGATCCAGATCGCTGCACAATTAGAGCGTTTGGGTGTAGACATCATAGAAGCAGGATTTGCAGCAGCAAGCCCTGGAGACTTTGATGCCATCGATAAAATATCACAAAGAGTAACGAACTCAACGATCTGTTCTTTGGCTAGAGCTATAGACTCAGATGTCAAAGCAGCTGGAGAAGCCATAGCTAAAGCAAAGATGAAGCGCATACATACTTTCATCGCAACCTCCAGCATTCACATGGAGTACAAACTTAAAATGACTCCAGATGAAGTCATCAAAAGAGCAGTAAGAGCTGTTGAATATGCACGTACCTTCGTGGATGACGTAGAGTTCTCTTGTGAAGATGCAGGGCGTTCAGACATGGGCTTTATGAAAGAGATAAGTGACGCGGTCATTGAAGCAGGTGCGAGTACAATAAACTTGCCAGATACAGTTGGTTTTAGATTACCCTTTGAGATCGGTGCAATGGTGAAAGAGATGAGTGAATATGTTGG
>JAUXGC010000198.1 GCA_030622375.1 Sulfurovum sp. | reverse complement strand
TGGGCTTTCCTAACTTTTTTGTTGCTATTTTCCTTTCAGCAATACTAGCAATGATCCCATCACTCATCAACCGTGAGAATGGTGTACCTTTTGTGCCATTTTTAGCTTTAGCTACATTCATTATCTACCTCTATGATGCCCAAGCAGCACAACTTTTGGAGACTATCATTTATGGTTAACGTAAGAGGGTATATTTCATCAAACTTTACCAAAGCATTTTTGACCATATTTCTACCCTTTTTTCTTATCATTTCTCTCGTATTCCTTGTTAAAATATCTTCACTCACTGAAAAGATACAAATTTCTTTTGGAGAACTGGTCACACTTTACGCTTACTCTATTCCGGAGATCATTTTTTATACCTTACCACTCTCATTTGTCGCAGCTCTGGCCAATGTGCTTATGAAACTTTCGCAGGACAATGAACTTATTGCACTCTATGCATTAGGGCTTAAAGCCAACAAAGTACTTAGAAGTCTACTACTGCTTGGTGTGCTCTTTTCCTTTCTGCTGGTATCTATCTCTTTTTTGGCTATGCCTCTCAGCAAGCAGTTTTATAAATCATTTAAAGAATCTAAAAGATCAGATGCTAAACTCAATATCGTAGCCGGGAAACTAGGTCAGAAGTTTGGGAACTATTATATCTATGTAAAAGAGAAAAAAAATGATATTTTTCATGATATTGTCATCTATAATCGTACCAAAAAAGATGAAGAACAGTTTTTTTCATCACAAAAAGGAAAACTGAACAAAAAAGAGAGTACTACTTCTCTTTTACTTAACGATGGTTACGGCTACACATACACAGAAGCTAAGCTGCAACAAGTTAAATACAAGACCCTAGAAGTCTATGACACCGGTAAGAAGAAAGGTTTCCATTTTGAAGCTATTGCGACATACTGGAGTAAAGCCAAAGACAATGTAAAACTGATGCGCAAAGGTCTCTTTTATATTTTTGTAAGTCTTATTCCTTTGCTTTCAGTTTATCTTGTGGCATCTTTTACCATGATTAACCCTCGCTATCAAGCAAACCGTTCATTTGTTGTTATCTTTACTACAACACTTCTATTTTATATGTTAGCATCCACTTTACAAAAGTGGGGGAATTATGCCATCCTATTTTTACTTATTATTGCAGTTTTTCTCTTGGGTAAATGGCTCTTCAGACAACGGGTAGCAAGATATTTTTAATGGAGGACTTTTAAAATGGGTATTTATCTATGCGTGTAAAAGCGGTCATTGCCTATGATGGAAGTGCTTATCAAGGTTTTCAAAAACAAACCACTACAGACAGAACAGTTACCGGTGCTATAGAAAAAGCCTTACGCTCTTTACAGATAGACTCATCAATAGTAGGCAGTGGGCGCACAGATGCAGGCGTGCATGCAACAGGACAAGTGATACATTTTGATCTACCGGATTTTTGGTCTGATCTTGACAAACTCAAACTGAATCTTAACAGAAAACTAACGGAGATACAATTCAAACATATCTCTTATGTTTCTCATGATTTTCATGCACGTTTCTCAGCAAAAAAAAGACTTTACCGCTATGTTTTTAAAACAGAGAAGCCTTCAGTATTTGAACAGAAATATATCTCATACTATCCAGAATTTGATGCAAAACTACTTACGCAAGCTTTAGCACTCTTTGTGGGAGAACATGACTTTAATTACTTTCACAGAACAGGTACAGTTACCCACACTACAATAAGGAAAATTTATCAGGTAAACTATATACAACGAAATAACTATCATTACATCTATTTTCAAGCTAATGGATTTTTACGTTCACAAGTAAGGATGATGGTAGAAGCTGCAATGCAATGCGCTAGAGGGGAAATGCCTACAAAACAGCTCTTGGAGCAGATAGAGTGTCAAGAGAAGCATACTACTAAGCTTGCCCCTCCTGAGGGACTTTATTTGGCAAAAATCAACTATTAATCTATTTGCAACTTCTTCTTGATATCTGAAATATTTGCTTTTTCTTCTAAAGTATCACAACAATAATCATCTTGTTCCAATAAATTATGTATTAATGCAAAAGGTTTAGCTCCACTGTCTTTAATAAGGTCAACGATCATACATTTCATCTTTTTAAAAGGTTCAGCTTCATATATAACAAATGTATATTCTGTATCATCAAGTCTGTCTAAAAACTTTTCTTCTTCACTGACAATATCCATATCATATTCCAGATTTTTCAATATGCTCCCATAGAGATTTGCTATTAATGGCATGGAGTGATAGACTAAAATATCAGATTTTCTTTTTTCCTCTACAACTTCTTCAAACTCAACAGCTTCGGGTACTGCTACTTCACTCTCCTGAATTTCAACACTATTATCGCTGTCTTGAGTATCAGTACTTTCTTCTTCTATAGGTTCATCTATTTGTATGAGGTTATCTAATACTGTTAGAGTATCGTTATGAATCTCTTCATCACCATATTCTGTATCAGTACTTTCATCAGTATCAGTAACATTATCTTTCTTCTCTTCTTCTCTCTCTTTTTTCTCTATATCATCTTCTATTGCTTCTTCTTTGTCTTCAACAATTTTATAAGGAAAATATTCTTGTATCAGTAAGTTTAGCTGTTCAAGTTCTACAGGTTTTGAAAGATAATTATCCATACCTGC
>JAUXGC010000041.1 GCA_030622375.1 Sulfurovum sp. | reverse complement strand
AGAGGCAAAGATTTTTTAAATAATTTTGAAAAACATTATGAACGTTTACGCTCTTTAGTTTATGAGCAGCTCTGCAATGATTTTTTAATTGAATATTATAAAGAGAGAGAACCTATTGTAAGCTCAGGCTCTTATTGGAATATTTATAGCGAATTTGATATTTTAGCTGTTACTAAAGATAAAAAAATTATCTTAGCTGAATGTAAATATAAAGATAGAAAAGTATGTAAAAATGAACTCACTAAACTCAAACAAAAAGCAGCAGAATCAAACATAAAAGTAAATGTTTATGCTCTTTTTTCAAAGTCTGGATTTTCCAAAGAACTTTTGGGAACGAGAGATGACAAACTGTTACTGTTTGATTTGGAAGACTTGAAACAACTTCTCTAAATTTTTTCTATTTTCACTGCACTATGATTATAGTCAGGCTGTTTTGAAAGAGGGTCTAGTTTGTTGTCAGTAAGGTAGTTCACCTTTATGTGTGAAATAGGGATAAAAACTGTTTTATGGTTTATTTTTGCAAATATAACAGTGGCTACAAGTTCACCTCGTATTGATGACACTTTTACTCTCTCGCCTTCGTCTATATTTAAACTTTTAGCATCGTTTTCATTTATCTCTATAAACTCTAAAGATTTGTATTTTAACAGTTTAGCAACTTGGGCTGTTTTGCTGCCTGTATGCCACTGATCTCTCGTTCTTCCTGTAAGAAGCATGAAAGGGTACTCTTGTGATGTTTTTTCAGAGAGATTTTTATTTTCTATAAAAAAAAGATTAGCTTTTTTATTTGCTGTCATAAAAGTGTTGTTTTTGAAAAGATTTTCTCCCCAAATGAAAGGTGTATGTGCAAGAGTATTGTAGTTGGCACTGTAGATATCAAGATGTCCATCATGGCTTAATCTTGTCATCTCTTGATACTCTTCAAATACCTCTTTGGAATTTTGAAAATTAAATGCATCTTCATATCCAAGGTATCGACCCAACATAGCAAATATCTCCCAATCTTGCAGTAGCCCATTTTTTTCTTTAAATGCAGTAACCCTTGTGAGAGTTCTATCTAAATTGACTTGCGTTCCCTCTTTTTGTCCAAAAGGAACAGCAGGGAGTTGTATGTGGGCAAAAGAGGATGTTTCACTATTTTCATAAGCATTAATTTCAACGACTAAAGGGATGTTTTTCAGAGCTTCTTCAACATAGGCTCTGTGTGGCAAATGATAGATAGGGTCAGTATGACAGATAATGAGTATACCTATCTCACCGGCATGAGCTTTTTGTATCATCTCATACGCAGTAAGCCCACTCTTTTGTACCAGTGAGTCTGTATGCCAAAAATCTGATACTTTTTGACAATTGGCTTCACTGTAATCAAGATGTACAGCCAAAGTTGTGCTCAATCCCCCTACCTCTCTTCCTCCCATAGCATTAGGTTGTCCTGTAAGTGAGAGTGGACCAGAACCTTGTTTGTTTATCTGCCCGGTAATGATGTGAAGATTGTTTATGGCTAGATTTTTATCAACTCCTTGTATGGATTGGTTTATGCCCATTGTCCATGCAGTTATGATATTTTTACTATTTGTAAAAAGTTGGTAAAAAGATTCAAACTCTTGTTGCGTTAGTCTAGTACTTTTAAGTAGAGTATCTTTATTAAGTGCTAAAAGTTTCTCTTTATAGTTTTCAAAATCATTACTATGATTTTTGATAAAGTCATGGTCTATAAATCCCTCTTCTATAAGTCTTAAAGCAAGAAGATTTAAGAGGTCAATATCTGTACCTACTTTGAGAGGTAAATATAAGTCTGCACTTTTTGCAGTAAGTGTATAACGAGGGTCTATCACTACTACTTTAAGTCCTTTTTTTTGTGCCTTTTTGATTTTGTTGGCAAAGACCACATGGGCTTCTGCAACATTTGCCCCAATGAGTATGAGCAGATTGCATCTCTCTATATCTTCCATACGCACAGGCACATAGTCAACACCAAATGATTTTTTATAACCTACCACGGCACTTGCCATACAAGTTCTTGAGTTCGTATCACAATGTGCTGTGCCTATAAACCCTTTAGCTAGTTTATTGGCAACATAGTAGTCTTCATTTAGCATTTGTCCTGAAAGATAAAATCCTATTTTTTGTGGGTTACAGTTTTTAATCTTTTGGGCTATGACTTTCAAACTTTCTTTATAGCTAGATGTTCCAAATTTAGCATCTGTGGAGTCTCTATGTTTTGCCTCTAAAAGTCTGTTAGTATCAATACTTTGAGTTTGAGATATGCCTTTTGCACAGGAGAGTCCTTGGTTTGCAGGGTAATTTTTTAGCCCTTTTAGTTTGTTGTCTTTTATCTCAAATTTACACCCTACACCGCAGTAGGCACATACAGTTTGCTCTGTCATATTAAACTTCTTTAAGTGCCACAAGTAGTTCAGAAAAAACTTGTGCTCTCTCTATTTTATCATGGTGTGTCATAGTGTAGATTATTTCACTCAGTTTTTTTGGCACTTTTGGATTTAGACTTGTTACTTCATCTCGTTTAAGTTTTCGAGGTTGTGTTTTTATAGGTTCAAAATTTGCTACTGCTTCATAACGCTTTTCATTAGTAAGAAGCTTAAAGAGTTTTAATCCAAAGTCAAAGAGTTCAAACTCCTCTTTTTTATAAGTTTTTGATTCTAATTCTAGTTCAAACGGTATATTAAGATTTAGCTTATCATTTAATATATAATTTATTTTTGTATAGAATCCAAGTGCCTGATAACTATAATTTGCACTCAAATATCTATCATGAAACATTTCAAAAGTTTCACTTCTATTTTTAAACACAGAGTATGTTTTAAGAAGATACTTTATGTGATGTTTAGCTTCTGTAAGTGGCAGAGTTTTGTGTAAAAGATGTGCTTCTCGTGCCTCTTTGGTAATTTTTCCTCCCACAAAGATATGGACACCATCTACTCTGTTACCTTCGTCATCTTTAGCTTTGCACCCTTCAAGACCTATATCCGCAATCCCATGCACTCCGCACCCTTTAGGGCAGGCTGACCAGTTCATGCGAACTGTTGCATTTTTGATGGCAACTTGGGAATTTAAAAAATGAGCCATCTCGATGGCATCTGTTTTATTTGGAATGACTCCAAATGAACAAGTATTTGTTCCTGCACAGGCTATCATATCTTGAAAATATAAATTATTATACTGAGCATAGTTTCTAATAAATTCATTATCTTCAAATTTACTCATATTCTCTTTAGTAATATTGATAATGTAAAGGTTTTGGTCGTAAGTGAGCCTAATCTCTCCTGAACCAAATGTTTTTGCTGTGTTTGCAGCTTGTATCATCTCTGTCCCAGAAAATATACCTGATGGTATGATGAGCTTGTAGGCAAATGTGCCATTTTTGAGTAGCACTCTGTTTGAACCAAGTGCAATGTTTTGTGACTGAACCATAGTGATACCACCCTCTAAAAACTCCATATCAGCTTCTTTTTTAACAGCCTCTATCAAGGTATCTACTCCCACATCATTAAGCAAGAAGTGAAGACGATTTTTGTTACGGTTGTCTCTATAGCCATACTTTTTAAATATGTTTAAAAGTGCTTCATAAAATGCAGGTACTTCATCTGCAGTTACAAATAGATTTGCATCTTTAGCTTGTACACCAACTCTTGCTCCAAGAAAAATGTTAAATCCAAACTCCCCGTTTTTTTGAGCAAGCACAAAACAACAGTCGTGTCCAAAAATATTGCAAGAGTTTGAGAGTGAGCCTAAGATTCCTGTATTAAATTTTCTAGGAAGTACAGATATCCACTCAGGGTTCTCTATAAATTTCTCTTCAATCTTATCTACTATTGGTTTTGTATTTATGATGCTGTCATAGGCAAGTCCGTCTAGTGGGTCTGCTACACTATTTCTTGTATTATCTGCACCAGTTTGAAAAGTAGAAAGACCTACTTCTTTTAGTTCTGCCAATACATTTGCTATGTTCTCTATCTTTATGTATCTGAGTACGATTTGCATACGAGTTGTTATGTCTATATAGTCATTGCCATACTTTTGTGCTACTTCACCTATGCATAGTGTTTGTTGATTTGTAAGTTGACCTACTGGTACGCGTACTCTAAGCATAAAGTCTTCGCCTTTGTCAAAAAGACCAAAACATTTTAAAAAGTAAGAAGAGTCCTCTTTTGATAAACCTTCATATCCTGCTGCTGCAATGGCTTCAAGTTTAGAGTGCGTATCCATAGACTCTTTAAGAGATTTGGTTACTTCTACTTTATTAACTTTTTTACTTCTTGCTTGTAGCGCTTTTTCCAGTACTTCCATTATGATAAATATCTCCGTATGATAATCTTACTTTAATTGTATCAGATAGATATTGGCTTTTGACTGTTATAGTGATTAATTTTTAATCAACTATCTAATTTTATTATTAATTTTATTTCCATAACTGCCTAATGTAGCACTATAATATAATTGATTAAAAATTAATCATCAAGTTGCTTATCGTCTCCATAATTTCAGTATATAATATGTTTAACATTTATTTTAAGGAAAAAATATGGCAGGTTTTAAAGATTTAAAAGGGCAGGGGCATGCACAGACACTGTTTATGGCTTTTTTATATTTTGATATAAGTTTTATGGTATGGACTATGCTTGGACCACTTAGTACAGAGATTGGTGAAGCATTGGCATTGACCGGGCATATCATGACAGCAGGGGAGAAAGCAACTCTGCTTTCACTTCCTATTTTAAGCGGTGCTATTTTAAGAGTTGTGCTTGGTTTTTCTGTCGATAAATTTGGACCCAAGAGAACAGCACTTGTATCTCAGCTTATTGTTATTTTTTCACTATTGACAGCTTATTTATTGGGCGATACTATCACCTACAACCAACTTCTTGTGGTTGCTCTTGGTCTTGGATTTGCTGGAGCTTCATTTGCTGTGGCTCTTCCACAAGCGGGTCAGTGGTATCCGCCAAAGTCTCAAGGTATAGTTATGGGTATCGCAGGTGCTGGTAACATAGGTGTGGTTATTGACTTCTTGTTTGCTCCAAAAATTGCAGAGTTGTGGGGGTGGGAATCGGTATTTCTTGTAGGTGCTATTATGGCATTAGTTACTTTCATAGCGTATGCTTTCCTTGCTAAAGATGCTCCAGCATCTGTATACAAAGCAAGACCTAAAAAATTAAAAGATTACGGAAAACTACTTAAAGATAGAGATACATGGTGGTTTTCACTCTTTTATGCTATCTCGTTTGGTGGATTTGTAGGGTTTGCAGGATATATGAAAGTCTATCTTATGAATATCTATAGTGTTGATATGGAAGCATTTGGCTTAAGTGTACTTGATGAAGGAAACGTAAAAGTCATCGCGGGTTATTTTGGAGCATTGTGTATTTTTGCAGGAGCAGTTCTAAGACCATTTGGTGGTAGCATAGCCGATAAGATAGGTGGAGTAAAAGCACTTTACTTCTTTTATGGTATGATATTTGTACTTGTGGCATTGACAGCACTGGTTGAGCTACCTTTCTTTATAGCAATCTTTGTACTCTTTCTTATTATGGCTAACCTTGGTATGGCTAACGGTTCAGTATTTCAACTAGTCCCTCAAAGATTTGGTAGAGATATCGGTATCATGACAGGTATCGTTGGATGTGCTGGTGGATTAGGCGGTACTGCACTCATTAAAACATTAGGTTGGTCTAAAGGGGCATTTGACGGCTATGCAGCAGGATTTATGATCTTTGCAGTTGTTGTTATTGTGGCACTTATAGGTCTTAGTATGGTGAAGACTAGATGGAGAACTACGTGGGGTGTTAGTAGCGGTGGGATGATATAGTCTCCAAATTGGAGGTTATAATTTGTGACCTCCAATTAATTTTTTCCATCTCTTTGATTGATATGATTTTGAGTTTCTTTAGGTATTATTTAATAAACCCAATCTTTTTACTCTCTACCTCGTTAGCCTGTTCTATTAAATCATCTAAAGCTTTAGCAAGTTTTCTATACTGTTTATCACTCTTTCTCTCAACTTCCATTATTTTCTTGGCTAGAGCATTGTAGTGCTTGCTAAATTCTCGCAGTTTAGCAAAAGTTCGTATGATACTTACTGTTATTTCAGAGGCTATTTTACTTTTGAGTATAGTCGCCAACATATAAACACCTTGTTCAGTAAAGACTTTTGGATTTACTCTAGTCTTAGCAAATTTTGTGGTCGAAAAATTCGACCGCAAATCTTCAAACTCTTTATCTGTTAATTCAAAATAAAAGTCTTCTAAAAATTTATCTTTATTATTTTTAACAGCTTCATTTATCCTTTTTGTCTCTACACTATAGAGTTCTGCTAAATCTTTATCTATCATAACTTCTATGCCTCTGATAATAAAGATACGACTACTTATTTCTGAAGATTGTATGAGTTCATTCACTATATTTCCTTTGGATGTAGAGATATTGTAATTTAAATTTTTAAGAAGAGATAAAAATATGTCAAATTGTCATATTTTTATGAAATACAAGGAAGTGGAGACTTTATCGAAGTTTCCACTTCCGAAGAGCAATAGCATAAACTGCACACATTTTAATCAAACTTAAACAATCAAAAGTAAAACCAAATGCTATAATAACTACAATACAAACACAAGGCAAAACCATATGTCAAAACAAAACATCGAAACATCAGGCTTTACATTAGCTAAAGGTACCCAGCTTAAAGGGGATGATTTTTTTGAAGTAAAGGTAATGGAAAATATCACTGTAGCGGTTGTTTGTGACGGAGTGGGGTCTGCTATGCAGGGAGATGAAGCTGCCAAAAGAACTTCTAACTTCTTGGTGCATTCATTGAAAAGCAGACCAAAGTCTTGGAGTATGGAAAAATCTATCAAGCACTTTATTGAAAATATTAACAGAGTGCTCTACCTTGAATCTATGGAGGAGTATGAGCGTGAAGAGTTGGTGACTACACTGACTATAGTTGTCATAGAAGGTGACAGGCTCTATGGGGCAAATGTAGGCGATAGTCGTATCTATCTGTCTAGAAACGGGCAGTTTGCACAACTCTCAAATGATCATACTATGGATGAAGAAGGTATGGAAAATGTTTTAACTTCAGCCATGGGATTAGAAGAGAGTGTGGAGCCATATTATTTTGAAAATAATCTTTTGCTAGGCGATAAAATACTTCTATGTAGTGATGGACTCTACAATGAACTTACACAAGATGAGCTTAGTGATGGCATTAAGATAAGCGCATCATTTTTAGTAAAAAAGGCCAGTAAACTCCACAATGATAATTTGCCTGATGACACCACGGCGGTCATACTTGAAATTAAAGAGCTTGATCCTAGACTAAAACTCAAACAGAGCAACCTTATTATTAAAGAGCAGTACAAAGTGGCTGATATTGTTGACGGCTATAAGCTTATTAAGTCTCTTATACAGAACAATCGTACATGGCTTTGTGAAAATAAAGGTATAAAATATGTAATTAAGTTTGCTTTACCGGAAGCTTTAGATGACGAGGTTATGCTCGATATATTTGTAAAAGAGGTGTGGATGTCAAAACGCCTTAAGGCAGGATTTTTCCCCAAATCAGTTATCCCTAAAAAGAGAACACATCGTTACTACATTATGAGCTTTATTGAAGGAGTTACACTTAAAGAGTTTACGGCAAAAAAACCACTCTCTATAGATATGGGCATAGAGCTAGCAAAATTTTTACTCAATATGTCACAGTTTTTAGTAAAGCTTGATTTACTTCATGGAGACATTAAGCCAGAAAACATTATAGTCACCAAACGTAAAGAAAAATTGGTTTTTAAAATGGTAGATTTTGGAAGTATTACAGAAGCTTACTCTACTGTAAGCCGAGCAGGGACACCTAGCTATTTGGCTCCAGAACGCTTTGTTCAGGCACCTATCACAGAGCAAACTGAAATTTATGCGATAGGTGTGACACTCTATGAAGCACTTAGTAAAAAGTTTCCATTTGGAGAGATAGAGCCTTTCCAAAATCCATCTTTTGATAAAAATCCTAAACATCCTACAAAATATAATCCAAAGATACCAAATTGGTTAGAGAGTATTGTATTGCGTATGGTTGAAGCAGATATAGATAAGCGTTACCACAATTACTCAGAGATTCTCTATGCATTGGATAACCCTAGCAAAGTCAAGCCATATTTTGATAAAAATATTTCATTTATAGAGAAAAATCCACTACTTATAGCTAGAGTTGGATTTGCTATAATGCTTATTTTAAATATTATTCAGATTTTGAGTTAATGATTAGCTATTTCTTTAAGTTGTTTGTTTAATAATATGATTATCGGTAAATACTCTAATAGAGGATATTTACTTAATTAAAGGAGATATAGTGATTAAAAGTATGTTTGTATCTATTTTAGTTTTGAGTGTAATGGTTTTAAGTGGTTGTGCTTCTGGGTCTAGCAACGATGATAGTAATGCAACTGAAGTTCAAAGCAATGCAACTGAAATTCAAAATTGCAATGGACCATGGCATCTTGACGGTGTTTTATACAACGCGATAGAAGATAACAATAGGTTACAGGAAATAGTAAGGAAAGGAACAGGAAATGAAGTAGAAATAACTTCAAGACCTCTTAACCCATATTATAAGATAGATGAGAACTGTGAATTGGTTCAGGCAGATGAATCGGACTATATGATTGAGTATGGTATTAGTTTAATTTTAAGTGAAACAGTCTTGTCTGTTAAATTTAATGGCAACGGAGCCAATCTTGCTTCTGGTGAAGAGATTGATATACTTTTATTAAGAGAGAGTACATCTGCTCCAGAGGGTTTTGAGAGAGCAGGTTGGTTTACTGTACCAGATACAAATTTGCCGGCAGGAGAACTTTATGTTAAGCCTATTGACGCAACATTTGAATCATCTACTGGTCAATATTATCGTATGACTGGAAAAGTTGAATATAGGAGAATAATAGGGATTGATCCAAGGCTTACCACGTTAGGAGTGGTAGTAAATGGCACTCCTATGGACATCATAGAGGCATTGCCTATATCAGGTGACCTTATAGATCAGGTGCCTATAGTT
>JAUXGC010000025.1 GCA_030622375.1 Sulfurovum sp. | reverse complement strand
TTCCCAACAACCTGCCCAGAAATAGGATCTAAAAGTATGGCGGAATTACGACGCACAATATAGATGAGTCCAACTTGGTACTCTTTGGCAAAAGATGCAAGGTTATTTTTGGTTGGAGATATATCACCCTCTTTAGCAAGAAAAAGTGCAAAAAGGTCTGGGTGAACCCATTTTTTGTTGTCTAAAGAGGTAATTTTTGCATAAGTGTTGGCATCTGGGGCTAAAAGTAAAATATTGTTATAAAGGTATCCACCAATTACTTTATCTCCCTTGGTAATGGGCGTTTTAATAGTAGGCAACTTATTATGATGAATAATCTCTACATCAACTGTTTTACTATCTCCATTAGACGAAGTTTGTATAATACGATTTGTAATTGCCTCTAAGCTATTTCCATAATTATGAACAACCACACCACTCATACCATTTACAGGAAGAGGAGATGCAAGAGAAATTGTATTCTTTTTTATAGATGAAATAGAAGTTTGTGTGCTAGTAGGGAAAAATCCTGCAAAAAGAGGTAGAGTGATTAGAGTCATAAATACTATTTTGTGCATAGTGGTCCTTTGTATTATATAGAGGTGATTATACAAGTAAAAGGTTAAAAGTATATTTATATATCTATTTGTAGGATGCATCCTTAACAAAATTTAAGTTATAATAATGTCTAAATTTTATTAGGGACGATATGTTTAAATGACAAGAATTAAAATTCAGTGTAGATATATATTTGTCTTTATTTTATTGTCTACTTCTATATTTGGAATGCAGATAACCCACAAAATATGGGGGAAAGGTGAAACATTTTCAGATTATTTGCAGTCTAATTATATTTCAGCAAATCTATTGGCTTCTATCTCAAAAGATGATCAAAAGTTTCTCTCTGAAATTCATAGTAACAATAGATACTATGAGCTAAGAGACAATACGGGAGTCTTAATACAGTCACTTATCCCCATTAGTGAAGAGATGCAGATTCATCTGTTTAAGAAACATATAAATAGCGAATACGGTTTTGATATTATCCCTATAGAGTATAAAAGCAATGACTATTTTGCCAAAGTTACCATAGAGAACAACCCTTATACAGATACACTCAAAGCCATAAAAAAACCAGAAGTAGCAGAGAGAGTTAGCAGGGCACTAAAGGGCACCATCAATGCAAAAAAGTTTCATAAAGGTGATGAAATAGCTTTTATATATACTCAAAGAACACGAGCAGGCAAGCCATATACTATGCCAGATATTAAAGTCATTAGAGTCACAATGGGCAAAAAAGAGCAATTTATCTATGTGGATGAAGAGGGATATGGATATAAAGAAACCAGCAGTTCAGTTGACCCTTCAGCAATAAGTACAAAAAAACTAACTTATACTCGTATGGTATCTGTAAATAAAAAAAATTCTATATTTAGTATGCCTTTACGCCATACAAGAATCACATCAAGTTTTTCCTATAGAAGGTATCATCCTATTTTAAAACGTTATCGTCCTCATCATGGTACAGACTTTGGAGCTAAAAGAGGCACACCTCTGTTGGCAATAAACTCTGGAAAAGTTATTTTTGCTGGTTGGATGAACGGATATGGAAAAGTAGTTAAAATTAAACATGACAGAAGTTATACCTCTCTCTATGCCCATCAAAGTAGAATACGAGTCAAGAGAGGACAAAAGGTTAAAAAAGGTCAAGTTATTGGCTATGTAGGAAATACTGGAAGAAGTACAGGACCACATCTACATCTTGGCTTGATGAAGAATGGGAGATGGATAAACCCTATGAAAGTATTGCGTAAAAAGGCTATTAGAGTCTCTGGTATGAAAAAAATTACTAAATACAAAAAAGTTTCCATAAAAGATACCAAAGAAAATAAAGAAAAACTTTTAAACTATTTAGCAAAACATAAACCCTCATATATTTGGGAAAAAGAGTATAAGCAGAGCGTCACACTTCAAGACAAATATATGCACAAAAAGAAGGTATTAGATGATAACAGTTCAAAATCAAATTGAAAACTTTAAGTTAAATCCACTCACTAATTCTAAATTTATTTCAACTGCATTGGCAACCTACACGCAAAATGGTATAAAAAAAAATTGGGAAATTGTACAGGCACATGATAGTGTGGCTATACTTATCTACCACAAAGAGCATAAATGTTTTATGTTAGTAAAACAGTTTAGACCTGCTGTATATATCAGCAATGGCAATGGCATGACTATAGAGCTTTGTGCAGGACTTGTTGACAAGAAACTATCTTTACTTCAAATAGCAAAAGAAGAGATAGAAGAGGAGTGTGGATACAGTGTCTCAGTTGAAAATATAGAAAAAATTACCTCTTTTCGTACCTCTGTGGGATTTGCTGGAAGCATGCAAACACTCTACTATACACAAGTTGACGAGAGTATGAAGGTTTCAAATGGTGGTGGTGTAGATGGAGAACTCATAGAAGTAGTACATCTCCCCATAGATAAGGCTAAAACACTTATTTATGATGAGAATATTTCCAAAACACCGGGACTAATGTTTGCATTTATGTGGTGGTTTGAAAAATTTAAATAGTATTTTTACTATTTGTCTTCTTTGACTTGAGTATAAGCTGCATAATATGTACTTCCATCAGAAAAACTATTTACCGTAAGTTTTGAAAAATTCTCAAGATAATTCCAAAAATCTTCTATAAGTTTTATATCAACACCTTGAAGTTCATTGAGAGCTTCTCGTATAGTTCCAAGCCACTCTATGCGTGATTTTTCAGTAATAGAAAAATCATCATGAAGACGAATCATAAACTCATTTAAATCCATGTCTTTTGCCTCATTTTCATATACTTTTGGTCCTCCACATATTTGAATAAAAAATTTAGTGTTTTTTACTTTTATTTTATGGAATTCATCTTCATCCTGTGGAAAAAAATGAGCTATATCACTCTCATAAATCTTATCGTAAAAACTATACATAAGTTTTTGCATTCCATCTTCTCCACCTACAGCTTCAAAGAAATCTATAACAGGGTTATGAAAGTGAACCTCTTCACCTTTTTTTACAGGGGTTATTTCCATTGACATCTTTACTCCTAGGCAAGCATATTGTTTAAAAAATTATAATTAAAATAACTTAAGACTTTATAGCAACATCCCTTTTCATTCATCACAATATCGTTTTAGTAGGCATTCGTAACTCTCTATGCGTCTATCTCTTAAAAAAGACCAAATATCTCGCACCTCTTTGCTTTGCGCATAGTTTATATCTGCATATAATATAGTTTCGCCTTTATCGTCTGCTTGACTCAATATTTCACCTTGAGCTCCACATATAAAGGAGTTCCCCCAAAACCTAATTCCACTCATTACTTTAGAGCTATCTACTTCAAATCCAACACGGTTGCAGCTAATTAGAGGGATACCATTGGCTATAGCATGTGAACGTTGTATGGTTATCCAACTATCAAGCTGTCTCTGTTTCTCCTCGCTACTATCTTCATCAAACCAACCTATGGCTGTAGGGTATATAAGTATATCAGCCCCTTTAAGTGCCATTATTCGAGCAGCTTCAGGGTACCATTGATCCCAACATATAAGTACACCAAGTTTACCTACAGATGTCTGTATAGGTTCAAAACCTAAATCTCCCGGAGTAAAATAAAACTTTTCATAAAACCCTGGATCATCTGGAATATGCATCTTTCTATACTTGCCTGCAACACTCCCATCTTTTTCAAAAACTACAGCAGTGTTGTGGTAGAGCCCTGCTGCTCTTTTCTCAAAAAGTGAAGTGACAAGTACGACACTATTTTCTTTGGCAACACGGCTCCAAAACTTTACATCAGCCTCAAAATTATCAGCGTAATCAAAAAAATTTATATTTTCACTTTGACAAAAATATTCATTTTGATGAAGCTCTTGTAGAACAATCAATTTGGCACTATTTTGCGCAGCTTGCTCTATCTGTTGTACGGTTACGTCAACGGTAGCTTCTTTGCTCTCGTAATATTTTTGTTGGATAAGGGCTACTTTCATAAACTCTCCTAATATGGTATTTGCATAGTGGAGCAATGAATTGACCCACCCTGCTCTATAAGTTTTAAACAATTAACAGGAATAATTTCTTTAGATGGGAAAAGCTTTCTAAATATCTCTCCAGTTTTGTTATCATTTTTATCACTATATGTTGGATATATGAGTGCATTGTTGGTAATGAGAAAATTGGCATAAGTGGCAGGAAGTCTTTTGCCTTCTTTGCTGTAAATAGCATTTGTCATAGGGAGTGCTATAAGTCTATAAGATTCATTATCTTTTGTTTTAAAACTTTTGAGTTGCTCTTCCATTTTTTCTAGCTCTTCATAATGTTCATCTTCTTTGTCATAACACTTTACATATACTATCGTCTTAGTATTGACAAAGCGTGCTAAAGTGTCAATATGACTATCTGTGTCATCTCCTATTAGGTATCCGTAATCCAGCCATAAAACTCTATTGGTCCCCAAATAATTTTTCAAATGTACCTCTACCTCTTTTTTACTAAGTCCCCTATTTCTATTTGGGTTACAAAGGCATGTTGAGGTAGTAAGTATGGTTCCCTCTCCATCACTCTCTATGGCTCCACCTTCAAGTACATAATCAATATGTTCTATGTGTGTGGTGCCAAGATAACCTTTTTTATGTAAAGATTGGTTGACTAGGTTGTCAAGTGATGCTTCAAATTTACCACCCCAACCATCAAAGCTAAAGTCTAAAAGTTTTACGTTGTTTGCATCTTTGATACTTATATACCCATAGTCTCGTATCCAAGTATCATTGGTAGGAATTTCAATAAAAGTCATATTGTGTGTAGAGCAGAACATATTGGATATTTTATCTTTATCTTTACATATGATATAGACAGCTTGTCCATAAGCAATGGCTTGAGCAATGCGTATAAAAGGAGTGAGTGAAGTCTCTAAACCTCTTTTGTTGTTTGGAGTATGCCAGTCTGTCCCTTTATGTGGAAATGACATAAGTACAGCTCTTTGCTTCTCCCACTCTGCTGGCATCACTACTGGCATATTCTCTTGCATCTTATCCCTTTTGTTGTATAATATTTTTATGGCATACATCACTATAAATAAACAAAATTTCTATTATAATCTTAACCAAATAGCACTGAAAACTGGCTCAGTTAACAAGATATCTATCGTTCTTAAAGATAATGCTTATGGTCATGGACTAAAACTTATGGCACAACTCTCTTCAGAATTTGGAATTAGGCATGCAGTAGTAAGAAAGATTGCAGAAGCAGATAAGATAAGAGATATGTTTGAGACAATACTTATACTAGGTGACACAATCATAAAAGATGAAATATACTCTTTTGTTATCAATGTTTTAGAAGATATTAGACAGGCACAAAGTGGTGCAAAAGTAGAACTTAAAATAGATACAGGTATGCACCGCAATGGTATAGCTTTTCATGAACTTGATGAAGCACTTACATTAATAATTAAAAAAGATTTACATCTTACAGGAGTAATGACTCACTACAGAAGTGCAGACGTGCTAAGTTCAGAACTCTTTTGGCAACAAAAGCAGTTTGAAAAAGTAAAACAGAGAGTTAAAGAAGCAGGCTTCAAGAAAGTAAAGTTTCACTCTCATAACTCAGCAGCTATTTTACGCACCAAAAGTTTTGATGAAGATTTGGTACGCGTAGGCATAGGGGCTTATGGGTACAATGAGTTATCTAAAGCTTTTGATGCAGTACCTTTGAAGCCTGTACTTGCACTCTATGCTAAAAAAGTATCTTCAAGAGTTTTGCAATCTGGTAATAGAGTAGGGTATGGGGGAGATTTTGTTGCTACAGAAAAGATGTTAGTCTCTACTTATGATTTAGGGTATGGCGATGGTTGGCACAGGGGTGATAGTACCAAACCATATGTTACTGCTGAAAATTTACCTATTTTGGGTCGCGTATCTATGGATTTCATAACTTTAGCATCAGATAAAGAGAAAGTATGCGTAATGAGTGATGCTCAAAAAGCAGCCAAACATTTTGGAACTATCTCTTATGAAGTACTTACAGCACTAAATACAGATATTGAAAAAAGTTTGGTTTAATTTTTTATCTGTCTTGTTTTCACACTCAGTGAAACAAGACAGCTAGAGCAATATTAATATTGTGTAACACTTGTGGAATGTAAAGATAGAAGACCAGTATTCATGCTGTAAGAAAGAGTATTTAGGCTTGAATCTATAGTAAACATTCGTTCCGTTGCTGTAGATACGCCTTCTATTACGTTTGTGCTAGTCCTACTAACAAGAACAGCATCTCCTCCTGTTCCTTGGCGAAGCTCATGTAATACCGTCATAGTGATGCCACTATGACACTCCAAAGTAACAGGGTCTGATACGTAGCCTATGGTTGCATTGGTTGGGATAGGAGAAGGAGTTACTCCTTCTTGAAGAAAACAGTTGTTTGTTAAAGTTTTTATACTTTGAGTATGTCCTAAATATGTTTTTATTTCATAAGATATTGCAGGAAGATTTTCTATTTGTATTGAACTATTGTGTGTATGGGTTGCTCCATCAGTTCCATCGTAGCTATTTTTGTATGTTGCTTGAACATTATTGATATCTGTCATCTGTGCTGAGAAAGATGATGTATCTATGTATTTTTGCAAGTTATATGTCCTGTTGCCACTAATTGCATCAATTATGTCATCTCCTCCACCACATGCAGTAAGTAGTAGAGCAGCTGAAGTAGCCAGTAAGATATTTGTTGTTGTTTTCATTTTTTCATCCTTAGAGTTTAATTTTTGAAATACTTTATATTATAAAGTATAATACAATATTTAGTTTGAATTGTATTTTAAAATAGTGAAGATATTGTGATAAAATATTTTAAAAATTTATATTATGTGAAAATAATCCCTGAAAACTATATGAGTTTAGGGTAATGCGGGTAAAAAATGTTGCTCCCCCAGCTAAGAAAGCTTAGGAGAACACAGATAAAAAAGTTTAGTAATTTACTCTTCTACCACCAAGTTGAATATCGGCACTACCCTCTGCATCAACCATTCCTGAAGATTGTGCAAGTTCAAGTGCACCATTACATACAGCATCTGTCTCAGTACCTTTAACGATATTTAATACTGTATTTTCAAGAGCAGTATCGGTATCGGTAGTAGAGTTGTCATCGTTAATAGTTGTGACAACTTCACTATTGGTAGGTGTAATAGTAAAACATATTTTACCAGCTTCACCCTCAATATTAATTGCCTCAACGATAGGTTTAGCTCTATCTTCTATAGTAATTGCATTTGTAACAATTCCCCAGTTTTCAGTCTCATCCCATGCGGTTCTGCCTTGTGCTGTATAGTAAGCTTTAGCATCTGTGATAACCGTCTTAAGGTTTGCTACTGTTTTAGAAATCTTTGCATCATCTCTTGTTGCGCTTAGTTTAGGTATAGCTACCGCTGCCAAAATCCCGATAATCACAATTACAAAAATTAGCTCAATCATTGTAAATCCTCGTCTCATATTTGTCATGTTCATCCTTCGTGGGTAAAATTTTATTCAATGCTAATAACATTGAATTACGTTGTTATTATACAACTATTAACTATAATAAGTCAAGTAAGTTTTTGTTATCATTTTAATAAATAAAATATATCAATATAAAAAACTTAATAAGTTAAGTAAATGAATACTACAGACTATCGAGTGTCTCAATAAGAAGCTCTATCTCATCTTCATAAGATGTAGTCTGTTTGGCTAAACGAAGATAGGCTTTAAGTAACTTATCTGGCTGATTATCTTGTTCAAGTTCTATGCCTGATTCCTGCAAATCTCTATTTACAAAATCTGCAAATGCATCTTCTAGTTTAATCTCATAACGATTTCCTGAAACAGTAAGTCTTACACTTTTCATATCTATCCTTTGGTGCTTATTGAGCCAATAGTGTCTCTACTTGTGATATGATTTTCTCTATCTCCAAGTCTTTCTCTTCAAGTTCACGCTTAAGTGCCTCTGCTTGAGTCTTATGTTCGTTTTGTGAGCCTGATAAGTTTTCTAATTGGCTTTTAAATTCTGCATTTTGTAGCTTAAGTGCTTCATGGTCTCTTTTCCATTGCTCTATCTTATCTTGCAATCTTCGTAGTGCTGACATTTGCTTCTCCTTGATTATTTGTTGTGTTATAATAGCAAAAATAGTTAAAAATATAGACCTTATATTTATGGGAGAATAGTTTTGCCAAACTTTACAGTATCAAGCCCATACAAATCATCTGGCGATCAACCTACTGCCATAGATATGCTTAGTCAGTCCATAGAAAATGGAAATCAATATCAAACCCTCCTTGGTGTAACAGGCTCTGGTAAAACCTACACTATGGCAAAAGTCATAGAAAAGACCAAAAAACCTACACTCATTATGACACACAACAAAACACTAGCGGCACAACTCTACTCTGAATTTAAAAGCTTTTTTCCCAACAACCATGTAGAGTATTTCATCTCATACTATGACTACTATCAGCCCGAAGCATATCTACCACGCCAAGACTTATTTATAGAAAAAGACTCCTCCATTAACCAAGAGTTGGAGCGTTTGCGTCTAAGCACCACTGCATCTTTGCTTAGCCATGATGATGTTATTGTCATTGCTTCAGTTTCTGCCAACTATGGTCTAGGATCTCCTGATGATTACCGTTCCATTGTTCAAAAGCTTACCGTTGGAGATGAATATAACCAAAAAGTATTGCTTCTTAGGCTTGTAGATATGGGGTATAAACGCAACGATGATTTCTTTGATAGGGGAGATTTTCGTGTAACAGGTGAAGTGATAGACATTTACCCTGCATACAGCGAAGAGTTTGCCATTCGCATAGAGTTTTTTGGTGATGAAATAGAAGCTATTTATGAGTTTAACTCACTAACTGGAGAGAAACAAGAAGAACAAAAAGAGGCAACCATATACTCTGCCAATCAATTTATTGTCTCTAAAGAGAAATTGGCAATTGCTGTTAAAAGCATAGAAGAGGAGCTGGGTGAGAGATTGGCATATTATCAGAAAGAGGATCGTACGATAGAGTATAACCGCCTCAAACAACGTACGGAATTTGACCTAGAGATGATAGAGGCTACTGGTATGTGCAAAGGCATAGAGAACTATTCTCGTCATCTTACGGGCAAAAAACCTGGAGAGACTCCCTACTCCATGATGGACTATTTTGAAGCCATGCATGATGATTACCTTGTTATTGTTGATGAATCCCATGTAAGTTTGCCACAGTTTAGAGGGATGTACGCAGGAGATAGAAGCCGTAAAGAGGTTCTCGTAGACCATGGATTCAGACTCCCCTCTGCACTTGATAATCGTCCTCTAATGTTTGACGAATATATTCACAAAGCACCACATTTTCTCTTTGCTTCCGCCACCCCTGCACCACTTGAGATTGAGTTATCTTCAGTAGTAGCAGAGCAGGTGGTACGCCCCACAGGACTGCTTGACCCACCCATAGAAGTCATTGACAGTACATATCAGGTAGAAAATCTCTATGACCGCATGAAACCAGTCATTAAAAAAGGGGAGCGTATACTCATTACGGTACTGACTAAGAAAATGGCTGAAGAACTTAGCATTTACTATAATGACTTAGGACTCAAGTGTCGTCATATGCACTCAGATATGGATGCCATAGAACGTAACCAGACCATACGCTCTTTACGTTTGGGAGAGTTTGACATACTTATAGGGATTAACTTGCTTAGAGAAGGGCTTGACTTGCCTGAAGTAAGTTTAGTCGCCATACTTGACGCTGATAAAGAGGGGTTTTTACGCTCCAAAACCTCACTCATACAAACTTCTGGACGTGCGGCTAGAAACACTAATGGTCAAGTGCTAATGTATGCAAAAAGAGTAACTGACTCTATGAAGTTTACTACTGAAACTACCAAACAAAGACTCAAAAAACAGATAGCTTACAACAAAAAACACGGTATCACCCCTAAAACTACCATGCGGGAACTTGACAAAAATCTCAAAGTAGAAGATGCAGGAGAACTTTACAATAAAGCTTCTAAACTAGATAAAATGCCAAAAGCTGAAAGACAACAAATAGTCAAAAAACTTAAAGCAAAAATGCTCCTTGCTGCAAAAAATTTGGAGTTTGAAGAAGCGGCAAGATTGAGAGACGAGATAGCTAAAGTAAAGAAATTGTAAATTTATATTTGTAGGGGTAGACCTATGTGTCTACCCAATGATACACCAGATAATATAAAATACATTATGAAACCAAGGGTAGACACGCAGGTCTACCCCTACTCAATATGATATAATACTCGAAAATATACACTACACAGGCAAACCACCATGGCATTAGACTTAAACTCCTCCCAACTCTATTTTAACCGCGAACTGTCATGGCTACAGTTTAACTCCCGTGTTCTTGCACAAGCACTTGATGAGAAACTTCCTCCACTTGAGCGTCTGAAATTTCTAGCTATATATGGAACAAATCTTGATGAATTTTATATGATACGTGTTGCAGGACTTAAAAAACTTTTTAAAGCACGGGTGCAAGAGATTGGTGCAGACAAACTTACTCCTAACGAACAGTTAGAGCAAATACGCAACTATCTACATAAAGAACATCAAGTACTTGAGTCTTGCTATATGTCTATTGTTGCCCAGCTACATATAAATGGTGTAAGTATTAAGAGCTATGTTTCTCTAAGCCCAGAAGAACAGTTAGAGGTAAAAGAGATATTTTTAAATGAAATTTACCCTGTTATTATCCCTATTGCCATAGATGCAACACACCCTTTTCCTCGCCTCAACAACCTTAGTTTTGGACTAGCAATTACCTTAGAAGATGATTCAAAAAATATCAAACATGCTCTTATACGAATTCCAAGGATACTCCCTAGGTTTATACAAATAAATCAAACATTTATACCTATAGAGTCTATAGTTGAATATTTTGCATATGAGCTTTTTCCTGGCTTTACACAACTTGCATCTACACCATTTAGAGTGACTAGAAATGCAGATATAGAGATAGAGGAGGAGGAGGCAGATGACTTTTTAGAAATTCTTCAAGAGGGATTACGCTCAAGAAATAAAGGTTCACTTGTGCGTCTTGAGCTAATTGATGGTGCAGACTCTGAACTTATAAACTTTCTACTCTCTCATCTCAATCTTGATGACAAAGACATATACTCTTATAAAAGTCTGTCTCTCAATCTTGGAAGTTTATGGCAAATAGTAGGAGACAAAGCACTTTCACATCTAGTTTTACCTACTTTTACACCTAAAATACTGCCACCTTTTGACAGTGAGAACATCTTTGATGCCATCGAAAAACAAGATGTACTTCTGTACCATCCTTTTGACAGTTTTGAACCTGTAGTACAATTCATCAAACAAGCAGCAGTGGACCCTGATACACTTGCAATACGCATGACACTCTACCGTGCTGGTCCAAAATCACCCATCGTCAAAGCTCTCATAGATGCAGTACGTGACGGAAAACAAGTCATGGTGCTTGTTGAACTCAAAGCAAGATTTGATGAAGAGAATAATTTGAGATGGGCAAAAGCACTTGAAGAGGCAGGAGCTCATGTAGTATATGGCATACCTGGACTCAAAGTGCATGCTAAGATTGCACAAATTATTAAAAGAAAAGGTAAAAAACTCCAAAGCTATGTACATCTAGCCACAGGAAACTACAACCCTAGTACTGCAAAAATATATACAGACATCTCTTACTTTACTACCAAAGAGGCATTCTCTAATGATGCTACACATTTTTTTCATTTTCTGACTGGTTTTTCAACTTATACAAAACTAGATACGCTTCTCATGTCTCCTGTACAGATTAAACCAAAACTAATACAGCTCATAGAAAAAGAGAGTAAATATGGCAAAGATGGGCATATTATTCTTAAAACTAACTCTCTAGTTGATACAGACATCATCAAGGCTCTCTACCGTGCTTCACAAAAAGAGTGCAGGATTGACTTACTTGTACGGGGAATATGCTGTTTAAAGCCAGGCATAGACGGCATTAGTGAAAACATATCTGTCTCTTCTATTATCGGTAAGTATTTGGAGCATCCTCGTATATATTTTTTCAAAAACCATAAAGTTAAGTGTTACATTTCAAGTGCCGACCTTATGCCTCGTAATCTTGTACGACGAATAGAGCTTATGACACCTATCTTAGAGGAAAATCTAACACAGAAAATAGAGCAGATATTAATGCTTCAACTCTCAGACAATCAACTAAGCTGGGTACTTCAAGAGGATGGAAATTATACTAAAGTTCCTCTACTTGGTAAAGCTATAAATAACCATACCATTTTGGAACAATATGTAAACAAAATCCACAATAAAGCAAAAAAAACAACGCCTGACTACATAAACCGTCTTACTCATCAAATACTAAAAAAGCGGTAAAATGTCAGAAAAATCAACCAAAGGAGATAGCTTGAGATATAAAAATTGGTCACCAAAACTTGGGGAAAATACTTGGATAGCCAAAGGCTCATCTGTCATAGGGCGAGTCACGATAGGTAGAGATTCTGCTGTATGGTTTGGATGTGTAGTGCGTGGTGATGTGCATTATATTACTATAGGGGACAGAAGCAACATTCAAGATTTGAGTATGATACACGTAACCCATCACAAAAAAG
>JAUXGC010000030.1 GCA_030622375.1 Sulfurovum sp. | reverse complement strand
TTTTGCTCTTAGTGGATGTCTCTCTTCTCTTTCTATAATCCAATTTTCATCATCTCTAGATAAACTTTTTACATCAACCTGTTGGAATTCAACCATATTCCAGATACTCATACACATTTTGGGAGCATCACACACTCCTGCTTCTTCAAACAAAAAACTCTCTTCAGCATTTTGAATACCAAAAGCATTAAGCTCTTCTTGTGTTATCCATCTATATTTGGAGTCATTAAATATTTCATAAGTAAAAAACTTCTTAGCATCTTCGCTCTCTTTAGGTATGCGAACAACCCCTGTTTGATAAAAATATTTAGGAAAAGATGTAAGGTAAAAATCTTTAGCAAATTCAAAAGCTTCATTGGTGAGTGCTTGAAGAGGTGAACCTTTGCCTATTTTAGGAGAGACAAAAGCCCCAGCAGCTCCAGACCCACCACTTGCAGGTACTGCACTTCTGTCTAATAAAAGAACTTTTTGCCCCTTTTGTTGCAAAGCATACGCACTACAGCACCCTGCAATACCTGCTCCAATGATGATGGTATCATAAGATTTAGACAAACTATCTAAACCGAAATCTCTTTAATATCTGCAATAGATTTAAAAGTCTTATATATAGACCCTATGGTGTGAAGTCTATTGGTTTTCAATGCTTCATCCTCAGAATTTACCATAACATCATCAAAATACTCATCTAACTCACTCTTGAGTCCAAATAGTGCCTCAAGCTGTAATTTATACTCTGTATACTCTTTATTGATAACTTTTTTATATGCACTATATAGAGTAGCTTCTGCATCTTCTTTAAAGAGTGAGGTATCTATAGTCAAATCACTCTGCAAGTTTATATTTTTAGAAATGTTTGCAACACGCTTAAAGGTAGAAAATTGCTCTTTAAAAGCACTGCTAGAAACAATCTCACCCAGTGCTGAAACTTTTTTTGCTATCTCATTAATATCTCTCTCTCCTGAAGAGAGAACTGCTGCAATAACTGATGGATTTGCATCGAGTGATTTATTGATACGCTCTATTAGAAAATCACTTAGCAGTTTGCTGTCAAAATTATCATAGTTGCCTTTTAGTAGTACGATTATATCGTCAATATTAAAGCTTAAATCATACTCTGTTACAATACGAACAATACCATTTACTGCACGACGTAGTGCAAATGGATCTTTAGAACCAGTTGGAATCTTCCCCACAGAAAAAAGTCCAAAGAGTGTATCAAGTTTGATACTCATCGCAACAATGGCAGAGAAAATAGAAGTTGGCAACTCTGCGCCCTCACCTACTGGCATATACTGTTCCTTAATTGCACTATAGACGATTTTCTCTTCTCCTAGCGCTTTGGCATAGTAGTAGCCCATGAGCCCTTGAAGTTCTGTAAATTCATATACCATCTCACTCATCAAGTCTGCTTTTGCCAAGCTGATAGATTTATCCATGAGCTTCTCAAGTTCTACATTATTTTTATCTGTTTTGGCTTCTACTTTTTCCATATACAGTCCAAGTAAACGTATAGCAATATTTTTTTCTCTTCCAATCTTATCCCAAAGCGTTCCCAATCCATCAATAAATTGAACTTTGTCCAATCCTTTTGTAGATAGTCCATTTTTCAGATCGTTTTTATAGAAAAAGAGTCCGTCTGCAAGACGAGGTTTAAGTACACGCTCATTGCCCTCTATTACTCTGCTGTAATCATCTGTGTAAGCGTTACTTACTACTACAAATTTATTGGATATTTTTCCTTTTTTAAATACAGGAAAATAGCGCTGATGCTCTTTCATGGAAGTCATAATAACTTCTGTAGGAAGCTCCAAGAAAAGTTCATCAAAAGTTCCCAAAAGTGCTTTAGGATTTTCTGTAATGGCAACTACTTCAGCAATAAGTGCCTTATCTCTCTCTATAATAATATCGTGCTCTAGCTCCAATGCATTAAATTCAGATAAGATTTTAGACTCTCTATTTTTAGGTTCAAGCATCACTGCACCATTGATTAAAATATGCTCATAGACATCAATATTTGATACCTCTACAGCATCATAACTTACCATGCGATGTACAAACGTTTTTGTATTTGAAGTTACGCCAAAAAGCTCCACGGGGACAGAAGTGTCACCCAGTCTTACTTGAAGCCATCTAATGGGACGAACAAACTCATCATCTCTATCGCCCCAGCGCATCATCTTTCCAAACGACATAGATGCTATCCATTTACTTAACATCTCTTGAAGTAAAGAAGCTGTGTGCATGCCTTTTTCTTCTTTTTTAAAATACAAAACCTCTTTGCCATTTTTTTGGATACGACCAAGCTCTTCAAAACTTACACCACATTTATGAGCAAAACCTTGTGCTGCTTTAGTTGGGTGACCATCTTTCAGTGCAATAGCTACAGGAGGTCCCATAAGTTCTATGGTGCTATCTTCTTGACTGGTTGGCATAAAAACATGTTTAAGCACAAGTCTTCTTGGCGTATAAAAAAATTCAAAGTTGCAAGGAAGCCTATACTCTTCAAGTAGTTTCATCCATGATTTTTCTATGTTAAATACGATTTTAAGCAGAGGTATAGCAGGTAGTTCCTCTACACCAATTTCTATAAGTAAGGGTTGTGTCATTGTGGGTAATCCTGTAAAAATTATAATAGATTTTATTTTATCTAAATATTTGTAAATGGGTGTTTATTTAAAAACTTATTTAGATTTAGTTATAATAATTTCATTAATACTTTTTAACATAAGGAATAAAAAATATGAAGAGACTATTTAAACATATCGTATTGGGATTGATTTCTGCACTTATCTTCTCTAGTTGTTCAAGCAGTGCACCAACTATGTCACCAAAACAGGAAGCTGCACTAGGAGAACAAGAGGCAAGAAAAGTACTCGGCCAAGTGAGGCTAAGTAAACATCCTCAAGCCAATGCCGCACTGAGAAGCGTAGGATCAAATATTGCAAGAGCTGCAAATCGTCCTGACTATAGATGGGCTTTTTATCTTGTAGATAACAAGAAGCAAGCTAATGCTTTTTGTCTGCCAGGAGGAAAGGTATTTGTCTATACAGGACTTTTTAAATATGCAGCAAGTAAAGATGAGTTGGCAGTCGTTGTAGCACATGAAGTTGCACATGCACTCAAATCACATGGCGTTAAAGGTGCACAAAGACAACAGACTGCTGGACTTTTAGGGATAGCACTTCAGGTAGGCATGGGTATAGGTGGAGTTGATAGTCAAACAGCCAGAGAGGTAAATAAGGTTTACAATCAAGGAGCAACACTTGGCTATATTAGACCATACTCAAGAGAAAATGAGTATGAGGCAGATGCTATCGGTCTACTTCTTATGGCTAGAGCAGGATACGACCCAAGAGCGGCGTTAACTTTTTGGAATAAGTTTGGAAAACAGGGACAGAGAGTTCCAGAGTACCTCTCTACTCACCCAGCAGCTGCCAACCGTATAGCAAACATAAGAAAAATGATGCCTAAGGCATTAGCACTATACAAGCAAAACAGATATGCTAGAAGAAAGTAATACTTTCTAGCACATTACTGCCTGCATTAGCATCTATCTTTTTTTGTCTTTGTCTATCATATCTTTGCGTCTTCCTTTATCATCAAATTTTAATCTAAAGTAATTTCTAACAATTACAAAAGTCATAAAAGCAAAAAGAAACATTGCAATAATGTAAAATATATCCCCAAGTGGCATTTAGTACTCCTTTAGGCTGTTTTGTATGGTAATCTTTTCAAAACCTTCATAGTTTTGACGCAATGCCTCATACATGACAACACCTACACTTACACCTAAATTTAGACTTCTACCGGCTCCACCCATAGGAATGGTAATGCACTGTTCGGGATGATCCAATAGTACTTTTTCATCTATCCCTTTGGTCTCAGAGCCAAACAAAATATAATCATCTTTTTTAAAATCAGCATCAAAATAGAGGTTATCCGTTTTAGTAGTTGCCATATATGTATTATTTCCCACAGGGTGTTTGTCTAAAAAATCAGAAAAACTCTCCCATACTATCAAATTTAATTTATCCCAATAGTCAAGCCCTGCACGCTTAACTGCTTTGTCATCTATATCAAATCCTAAAGGTTTTACAAGATGTAACGTAGCCCCAAGATTCACACAAAGACGCCCTATTGTACCGGTATTTGGTGGAATTTGTGGTTCTACTAAGACTATATTAAACACTAAAATATAACCGTTTTGTTACCATTGACAAAGACTCTATCATGCAGCACAAGATTTAAAGCACGCGAAAGAACAATCTTTTCACCATCACTCCCTGCTCTTTGCATATCTCTCCATGAAAGACGATGATTTACAGGGATAATATCTTGTGCAATAATAGGTCCTTCGTCTAAATCATTAGTTACAAAATGTGCTGTAGCACCAATAATCTTTACTCCACGTTCAAATGCCTGCTTATAAGGATTTGCACCTATAAATGCCGGAAGAAAAGAGTGATGGATATTGATAATTTTTGTTTCATATGCCTCTACAAAGGTGGGTGTTAAAATACGCATATATTTGGCAAGTACAATATAGTCGAACTTAAACTTATCTATAGTTGCCATCACCCTAGACTCATGCTCTTCTCTGCTAAGTCCATCTGCTGGAATACAAACAAAAGGAATATCAAATCTACTAACAAGGGTTCCAAGCACATTATGGTTAGAGATAACACACTCTATATCAGCGTCAAGTTCACCATCAGAATGACGGACAAGAATATCTCCAAGTGCATGCGACTCTTTGGTTACCATAAGGATAATTTTTTTATTTTTAGGTTCAATCACTTTGATGTGTGCATCTTTGGAGACTGCAGACTTCAGTTCATCTTGCAACTCTTTGGCATCAAAAATACCTGTTACCACTGTTCGCATAAAAAATCTTTTACGCTCTTTATCCACAACTTCACGGTTATTATCTATATTTAAACCTCTATCATAAAAAACTTTAGAGATTTTATATACTAATCCTTTTGCATCTTCACAATCAATAAGTACTCTTGCTCTATTTTCCATACCTTAACCTTAAGTGTTTTCTCATTAATTACTCTTGGAAGTGGAGACTTCAGTCCCACCTATAATCTGCATAAATGCATATTTTTAATGCCAAAAAAAGCATAAGCTATAGACAAACAAAAACTTTTTCAAGCAAATAAACTTGAGGTGGGACTGAAGTCTCCACTTCTGTTATTTTTATTTACTACTATAGTTTGCAACAATATCACCTATTTCGCTACACGTACATATCTCTTTAGCATCATAGTCTCCAATATCACCTGTACGATAGCCTTCTCTTAGTGCTTTTTTGATAGCTCCATCTATCTTATCGGCAGATTCAATCTCTCCCAAAGCATAGCGTAGCATCATACTGGCACTTGATATGGTTGCAAGTGGATTAGCAATACCTTGTCCTGCAATATCTGGGGCAGAACCATGTATAGGCTCAAACAGTCCTACTTTATTGCCTATACTAGCAGAAGGAAGAAGACCAATAGACCCACTAAGCATACTTGCCGCATCTGAAAGAATATCTCCAAAGATATTTCCTGTCAAAATTACATCAAATTGTTTAGGCTCTCTAATGAGTTGCATCGCAGCATTATCTACATACATATGTGAAAGATCAACTTCAGGATAGTCTTTAGAAACCTCTTCTACAGTCTCTCTCCAAAATTGACTTACTTCCAATACATTTGCCTTGTCTACAGAACAGATACGTTTATCACGCTTCATAGCAATATCAAATGCTACAATGGCAATACGTCTTACCTCCTCTTTTGTATAAACCATGGTATTAAATGCTCTATCTGAACATATTTCTCTTGGCTCTCCAAAGTAGATGCCACCTGTAAGTTCACGCACTACCATAATATCTACACCTTTTACAACTTCTGGCTTTAAACTTGATGCGTTAATCAACTCATCATAGACTATTGCTGGTCTAAGGTTTGCAAATGTCCCCATCACTTTACGAAGTCCAAGAAGTCCAGATTCAGGACGTAAATGTCTTTCAAGCCCATCCCACTTTGGTCCACCAATAGCACCAAATAAAACAGCATCACACTTTTTTACTCCTTGAATGGTCTCTTCAGGAAGAGGCACTCCAGCTTCATCTATGGCTGCACCACCAAGCAACATCTCTTCATACTTAAGGTTAAAACCTTGTGATACAGAGATGGCATCAAGCACTTTAATAGCTTCGTCAACAATTTCTGGACCAATTCCATCACCCTTAATCAAACCAATTTTATAACTTTTCATCTCTTATGCTCCTGCATTAATTTCATTTTTAGCAAATGCAATAAGTCCACCAGCATCAACAAGCTCTTGCATAAACTCCGGAATAGCTGTAAACTTATATGTTTTAGCTTGAGAGATATTTATAACTTCTCCAGCATCCATATCTACCTTAATGGTATCTCCCTCACTAATCTCTGAAGACTCTTTAAGTTCAAAAATAGGAAGTCCCATATTAAATGCATTTCTATAAAAAATACGTGCAAAAGTAGGAGCTATAATAGCACTCACTCCTGCTTCTTTTAGTGCAATTGGTGCATGCTCACGACTTGAACCACAACCAAAATTTTCACCTGCCACAATAATGTCACCTCTGTTCATTTTAGAGACAAATTCAGGATCTGCATCCTCCATCACATGTTTAGCCAGCTCACTTGGCTCACTTGTATTAAGATATCTTGCTGCGATAATCAAATCTGTATCAATGTTATCACCAAACTTCCAAACTTTACCTTGCAAATTTAATTCCTTAAGTATAGAGAAATAAATCCTCTTAAATTTTCGCGATTATAGCTAAAAAAATATGATTTACCAAATTTTACACCAATATCTAATAGAATTTGGGTATAATCCACCTTAATTATTACTGAAGAGCATCACATGATTTTACTATAATTAACTAAGACTATAATCAATTAAATCTGATACTCAAACAGATTATATTAGCATGGCCTACAAGGCTTCTAAATACTTAAATTTACAAGGATTACTTAAAATGGCGGCAAAAAACAGTATGAAAAACATAGAAACACTATTTAAATCCAAAAAAAAAGGTGATGTAGCCACATTTGAAAATATTGCTAAAGAGTTTAGCAAACAGCCTACTGCTGTCCAAGCTAAAAAAATTCACACATTATCAACTAATGCAAAAATAGAGATAGTTTCTTCTTCAGGGTATGCCAAACACCTTGCTGCCAAAGCAGCAAAAAAGAGAGAGCTTGAAAGAAAAAAACGTGCAGAAAATGCTACCGAAGATGAATTTGACTTAAACAAAGAGAAAGAGCTTCTCGAATGGAGCCGTTCGGACAGTCCGGTAAGAATGTACTTACGTGAAATGGGGAAAATCCCTCTACTTACTAAAGAGGAGGAGGTCAATCTCAGTATGGATATTGAAGATGGTGAAGATATTATTATTGATGCGATCTGTTCAGTTCCTTACCTTGTAGGGTATATTTTAAACTACAAAGGACCTCTACTTAACCGCGAAAGACGCGTAAAAGAGCTTTTTAAAAACTTTGAAGATGAAAAAGTAAGTACAGACAAAGAAGAGGCAGACGAGAGTGAAGATGTAGTAGCTCCACCACAAAAGAGTAAAAGAGTAAAACAGGTTATGGACAGCTTCAAACAACTTGAAAAAACTAAAAAAGAGTGGATGAAGGCACGTGATAACCTTGATGAATTTATGAAGAATGAAACCGATACTGTTAAAATTATACATGAACGTTTAAAAATTGCATTTAGGAAAGAACAACTTAAAGCGGCACTACTTGATCTTGGTCCAACTTCCAAACTTATCAATGAACTGGTAAAAGCTATGGAAACAGCACTAAAAAGTGACGACAGCTTCGATAGGGAACTTAAACGTTTAGAGTATAAGCTTCCACTCTTTAATGATACACTAAAAGAAAATCATAAAAAACTACTTGGCGATATTATCAATATGGATAAAAATGATATTATAGATACTGTTCCAGAAACTACCATGGTAAGTACTTATGTTGAAATTAAAAAACTTTTTGAAACTAGAGAAGCAAGCAAAGGTAGTTTTGATCTCAGCGAAAAGAAACTGCAAGAAATTTTAGGGCAAATACGCCAAGGTAAAAATAAAAGTGAGATAGCGAAAACACGTATGGCAAAGTCTAACCTTCGACTAGTTGTTTCTATTGCCAAGCGTTATACCAACAGAGGGCTTCCTTTTCTTGACCTTATTCAAGAGGGCAACATAGGACTCATGAAAGCTGTTGATAAATTTGAGTATGAAAAAGGATACAAGTTCTCTACCTATGCAACATGGTGGATACGTCAAGCTATCTCTAGAGCTATCGCAGATCAAGCACGCACTATCCGTATTCCTATCCATATGATAGAGACTATCAACCGTATAAATAAGATTATTAGAAAGTATCTGCAGGAGACTGGGAAAGAACCAGATCTTGAGACTATTGCAAGAGAAGTAGGTCTTTCCATAGATAAAGTAAAAAATGTCATTAAAATAACCAAAGAACCTGTAAGTCTTGAAACCCCCGTGGGAGATGAAGATGATGGTAGGTTTGGTGACTTCATAGAAGATAAAACAACACTTAGTCCAACAGACGTTGTTCTTCAGGACGACCTTAATAATCAGATAGATGAAGTGCTAGACCAACTCAATGAGAGAGAAAGAGCTGTTATTCGTATGCGTTTTGGTCTTCTTGAAGATGAGAGCGACAGAACACTAGAAGAGATAGGTAAAGAATTGAGTGTTACTCGTGAAAGGGTAAGACAGATAGAGTCCTCTGCTATTAAAAAACTAAAACATCCTAAGGTTGGACGTAAACTTAAAAATTATATAGAGGAATAGCCCTCTCGTAGAGTGTTGTCTCCCGACAACACCTATACTACAAAACGTACCATCAAACTTCTAATTTATTTAACACTTTTTCTATAGTTACTATACTCTTTTCTGATGCCCCTGCTATCTTTGCAAATTCTCTCCATTCACTATTATAGCTAATACACTATCTATTATAAAAAATTTAAATATCCCACTATATACAAAATTTATCTCTTTACATACAAATATATTTCTGCTATAGTAATGTATAAATATGATGTATGGGAGTTAAAGATGCATAGAACCCAAATTTACTTTGAAGAGACGCTTTTTGAAGAATTAAAACAACAATCCAACACACTGGGTATTTCTCTTTCTGCTTATATACGTAATACACTAAAAAAAGATCTGCGAGAGAAAAAAAATAAACCTCATTCTACCGATTTTGGTCAATTTGCCGGTATGTGGGAAGGTAGAGACACTACACAAGCATCACTAAGAGAAAAAGCCTGGAAATGATACTTTTAGATACTAACATTCTCATAGAGATTTTAAAAGGCAATCAAAAGACTATTGAAAAAGTGCAAAACTTTAACACAACGCTTGTCATCTCTTCCATATCTGTGATGGAACTCTACTATGGAGCTATGAATAAAATTGAACTCAACAAGCTTGAAAAATTTGTCTCACTATTTTCTATTATTCACCTTAGTGAAAATATCTCTACGTATGCAACCAAGCTCGTAAAAACATATGCAAAGAGTCATAGTTTAGACATACCAGATAGTCTCATCGCTTCAACCACTTTAGTAAATAAATATAAACTATTTACTTATAATTTAAAAGATTTTAAATATATCAACGATATTGAATTAATATAAAAGAGTAACAATGACAACTACAGCCAAATTTTTCACCCTCATCATAGGCACAGAAATCCTTAACCGCAGAAGAACCGATGCACACTTTGACTTTGTAACCAAAGCTTTAGAAAAAAAAGGACATAAACTCTCCGGCTCTTTTATCATCGAAGATGATCCTGCACTTATAGTTCAAACTATCAAGTTCATAGCATCACAACCAAACCCAATACTCTTCTCTTTTGGAGGCATAGGTTCCACTCCTGATGACTATACTAGAAAATGTGCGGCCATTGCACTGAAAGACGGTCACCTCCCCGTACATCAGGAAGCTAAGAAGATCATAGAAAAAAAACTCGGGAAAGATGCCTACCCTTATCCTATCAAAATGGCAGAGCTTCCTAAAGGGTCTAAACTTCTCGATAACCCTGTCAATAAAATGCCTGCATTCTCTTTAGATGAGCGTTATTTTTTTATGCCAGGTTTTCCCGAGATGAGTCACCCTATGGTAGAAGAGATACTTGAAAAACTTCTCCCAAAAAGTAAAACATACTATCGACATACACTTACTGCTCTGTGTAAAGAAAATGAACTCATAGAAGTTATGGAAAAGATGCCAAAAGAAGTAGAGTTCTCTTCACTTCCTAAACTTTACCCAGATGGATGGAAAGTTTCTATCTCTGTTGCATCACATGACAAAGCACTATCTCTTCAAGCCTTTCAAATATATATATACGCACTTGACGCTAAAAAAATAGTCTATGCACTTCAGGATGAAAGTAATTAATTGACTTACTTAGAGACCCTTAAACATCCTGTTATTGCTAGACTTTCACTTATACAACTCATCTCTTACTTTGGGACATGGTTTTCTCAGGTAGCTATATTTTCCATGCTTGTAGCATACCAAGCCGATGCCATCACCATCGCCTTCACTGCCGCTATGGCAATGTTACCTGCCGTGATCTTAGCTCCTATTATCGGCATTATCATAGACCGTATCGACTTTAAAAAACTCATGATGACCCTTCTGATAGTTGAAATAATCATGACCCTTGGTCTTATCTTCATCAACTCACTAGAATATGTATGGGTACTGATGATACTTATTTTTATCCGTTCCTCTGCTGCCTCGATGCTCTTTTCCGCCGAGATGGCACTTTTTCCTAAAATCCTGCAAGGAGAAATGCTCAAAAACACCAATGAAATTCACTCCATCATCTGGTCTTTCTCTTATGCTTCAGGTATGGCAATAGGTGGCAT
>JAUXGC010000034.1 GCA_030622375.1 Sulfurovum sp. | reverse complement strand
TACGATCCGACTTGGCATTTTTGCAAACATTTGTTTTTATGATTCTTACTTATGTTTATCTTGCAGGTGCAGTAGCCATAGAGGGTGACCATTAATACCTTTTAGGTTTTACTGGACAACTATGCGATTGACATCTAAATCTTTAGGTTTTGTAGTTAATTTTCTTTTAGGTGTTGCATGGGCTGTTGTGTTTATAGGTATTGTTACCTCTTTCCTCTCTTTTTACCAAAATAACCTCTTTTTTGCTACTGTATTTGCTTTAATTAGTGCTATTCCTGGTTTGTTAGGAGTGTTGCTTCTTGAGTATATTATTACAGATAAAGAGAAACATGAAGAGCTTAAAAAGCAGACAAAATTACTTGAAAAACTCCTTTCCCAAAAGGATTAAAGCTATCAAATGATTTCTTATGCTATTACTAATCCCTCTACCTTAGATTTTAAAAATTTAGAGTCTGACTTAAAAAAATTTTCACAAAAAGCTTCTATGATCGTCTATCGTGACAAAAATAATCCAAACTATGATATGTATGCTACTAGGTTTGTAGAGTTATCTCAAAAGTTTACTTTTAATAAAGTTTTAATTCATGGAGACTATGTGTTGGCAAGTGTTATAAAAGCTGATGGGGTGCACTTGACAAGCAGGCAACTTGATATGATACCAGAAGCAAAATCTAAAAATCTATTTGTTGTTGCTAGTACGCACAACATGGAAGAGCTTAAAAGAGCAGAAGAATTGGGTGCAGATATGGTAACTTTTAGTCCTATTTTCAATACACCAAACAAAGGGAATCCTGTTGGACTAGAAGTTTTAAAAGAGGCAGCCTCCAAAGTAAAAATACCAATAATAGCATTGGGCGGTATTTTAACAAAAACACAAATAGAAGCATGTAGAGATGCTGGGGCTGAAGGGTTTGCTTCAATTCGTTATTTTGAGAGTTAAACAAATGTTTTGAATTGTATATACAAGATACAAGACATTTAACAAAAAAGGAAAGGATTACTGTGAAAAAATTATCAATTGCATTTAAAAATGTTGCTTTAGTTAAAGAGATTGAATCTCCTGAAAACCCAGGAGGATTAGAAAAAAGAGTTGCATTAACTCCAGAAGATGTTGGAGAATTAACAAGTGCAGGAGTTAATGTCTTTGTTGAATATGGTGCTGGTTTAGGCGTAGGTTTTGAGGATGTTGAGTATCTTGAAAATGGTGCTGTAATGCAAAAAGCAGATGAAATCTATAAAAATAAAGATATGATTATTAAATTTAAAGGTCCATCTTTAGAGTCTATCTCGCAGATGAAAAAAGGTTGTGCATTATTTTGTATGGCACACTTTCACTCTTTTCCAGACAGAGCAAAGATGCTTGAAGATAGTCAAATAAATGTTATAGCTATGGAAGAGATTCTAGAGTCCCCTAAAGTTCAAACAGATGAGCAGATATTAGCACGAGAAGGGATGGCGAAAGCTTTAGAAGATTTTATTGAAAATGATACTATAAAAGATTTGAAAATATTTGTTATTGGCAGAAATGAAAGATTGGCTGGTGCTGTAAGACGAGCAGGAAATCGTAACCCCAAGTCTCTTAATATGCTTCATGAAGATATAAGATTTGAGGAGTTAAAACATACAGATACAAATAGCATGTATTTTTACGATAGTGAAAGTTTTGATGATAAAAATAGTTTAATTTCAAAAATAAAAGAGACTGATTCACATCTTTTTGATCTTCATGCATTTGAATTGGAAAATGCTGATAAGGCAATTTCTGATTATAGAAAAGAGCATAAACCTTTTGAATTTGGGTTAAGAAGAATTCAATGTCTCCATGTCACAGGACAAGCTGGAGCTAGATATGGGATTAAGCTACTGAAAGAAAATAAGCCTGATTTAGACATACGCGCGGCTAAAGTTGTCGTGTTGGGTTATGGTAATGTGGCAAGAGGAGCTATGCATGAGATATATAATCAGGGAGTTAAAAATATCAATATTTTAGGTCGTACTCAAACAGCTAAAGATAAAATTGATGAATATGTAAAAGATGTTGATTTGGTAGTCAATGGTGCAGAGCTCCCACGAGAACTTAGGGGTATAACTTATCTTGTTAGTAATGACCATTTAAAAAGAGTTATTCCAAAAGGCTCAGTAGTAATAGATCTTGTAGGCGGTAGCGAGACAAATAGAAGTGCTGTTGAATCGGTGCTTAGTTGTACATTTCTAACCCAGCCTCATTTTATAAAAGAGGGAGTTACAATTTCAGCATTATGGGGTTGGCCAATGCTAGGGATGATGAGAGAGAGTGCTGTCAAATATTCAAGTCAAATCGTAGATGTTCTAATAAAAAGAGAAAAAGTAATAGAAGGAATTGATAGTTTGACAACAGGAGTAAAACGGGCACTGGTGTGTGGACCATTTAAATAGGTTATGTATAACAAATCTTAGAGAGGAACAAGTTTTCCTCTATCTTAGATACCATCTACTCTGAGCAACTTGGTCTTACCAACCATAAGGTCTATGCTCATACCAATTCGTTTAAATACTGACTCTTGTCTATATTCTAGATTGTGTTTTGCACAAATCTCTTTGACTACGGGTTGCATTTTTTGATAGTAGCTATTTGGCATATTTGGAAACAGATGATGCTCTATCTGGTAGTTTAAGAACCCATGAGCAAAGTCTTTGAGATCTGAACCTGTATTGTAGTTTACGCTACCCATAATTTGTCGTAGATAAAACTCTCCTGTACTTTTGTGTGGTTCGTTGAACATATAGATATCTTCAGCAGAGTGGTTTGGTACGATAACCAAAAATGAGTGGAGATTGGCAAAAAATTCAGCTATGAGTATGATGATAAAAGCGTTAAATACTGCCCCAATCCCTAGTGGCAAAAATAGAGCTGGAAATAGTACAAACTTGATAACTACATATGGCAAAAGATACTCCATCCATAGCTCTAGACCATTTTTAGTACGAGGGTTAAGCTCAAAGTCAGTTATTTCTAGTTTTTGTTGGTCTCTATTTTTCTTGTTTTCAAGTATACGAAGGGTATTTGGTGCGTAGTATAGATATTTCCACATGCCTGCAAAAGCATATATTATGATATACCTAACCCACATAGGGGTCTTTGACTGTATGAGCCACTGTAAGTTTTTTTCTACATTGTCTGGGTCATCAACCTCTCCTAGGTGATAGTGGTGCATGATATTATGCTCATACTCCCAGGCTTGAGGTTTGATCCAGTCTAGCCAATCTATATAGCGTCTAGCACCTTTAGCAAATACCTTCTTGGTATATATCTCTGGGATATTTGGTACTTTATCATACGCACCATGTAGTATAGGGTGTGTGACATTTGACCATCTAGATACATTTCCCGTGCTTATGAGGATAGCTGCGACTATAGCCAATATCCAAAATACGAAAGAGTTAAGACCGCCAGTATATAGCTCTAAAATACTAACAAGAGCTATAAGTCCGTATCCTGAAAAAGTAGCTATTCTGCCCCATCTTTCCAGTTTTAGTAAATGTTGGAAGTCTGCCTCTCCTACAGGATCCATCATCTCCTTTATCTCCTCTATATCCTTTTGGAGCTGTTCCTTATCTACATCTTCGTATCTAGCATATGTATGTACTGACTCTTCTGTTGGTACTACTATAACTTCATCTTCTAACACCTTCTTATCCTCGGAATTATGTGACATAACTTCTCCATCAATTATCATTATAATAATTATATAGCAAATTTATTAATTTTTGAGTATTTTTGAGTAAATTTTAAAAAATAGAATAAATATGGGTTAGCTAGTGTTTAGTTGGTGCGGTAATATATGTATAAAAGAGTCAATATAGAAAATTGAGAGAAAAGAGGGTATGATTACAATTTAAGGTTATTGGAGGAGTATTTTGACGTTACGACTTATTGTGATTTTAATCTTTAGCATAGCTACCCTTAATGCAAAAACTATCTATATAAATTATAGTGTTGAGTTTGGTATAGTAGGTGAAGTAGCTAAAATAGAGGCAACTCTGACCACCAATAAGCAAAAATATATTTTAGATTCAAATGTATCTGTGCTAGGGTATATTGCCAATAAAGTAACAGGTAATCTTAGAGAGCGTCATACCTCTAAAGGGCATATAGAGAACGGGTTGCTAGTGACAGACAGATATGAGATGATAGAGTTTTATGGAAAATATAAACGCATAACTGTCTACACAGCAAATCATAAAAACAAAACAGTTACAAGGCATATCAGAAAGTGGAAAACAGGTAAAAAAGTTATAGACACAAAAAGAGTGCTTAACTATTATGGATCAGAAGATATGATAGTTCTTTTTTTAAATCTTCCTCAGTATATAGAAGATAAGCATAAGAGTAGAACTTATAAGTTTTCTGCTATAGGAATAGATCATAAAAAAGGGCGTCGTGATGTTATCATTCCTGCACCAAAGCTCTTAAAAAAGATTAAAGTTCTTACTGGTAAAGAGGGCAAAGATGATTGGTACAGTAGAGTGGTACTATATAGAAAAGTCTATCACAGTGAAAAGGGTGAACTAGATATAAGGATAGGCAAAGAGGGCATAGTGGAGCAAGCTGTCTTGAAAGATTTGATTTTCTTTGGAGATATACGCATTATAAGACAATAAACTCTCTTAAATAAGCAAAACGATATAATCCATCTAATTATTTAACAAGGAAAACAGCCATGTTTGAAACCGTTATCGGTCTTGAAGTTCATGTTCAGCTCAATACTAAAACTAAACTTTTTTGCTCTTGCCCAACCTCTTTTGCGGCACATCAAAATATAAATACTTGTCCAACTTGTCTCGCGCTTCCAGGGGCTTTGCCAGTAGTCAATAAAGAGGCTGCTATTAAAGCTATGAGACTTGGATATGCGATTAATGGAAACGTAAACCATAGCTCTAATTTTGATAGAAAAAGTTACTTTTATCCAGATAGCCCTTCGGCATATCAAATTACACAACTTACTAAAGCCATAGTCCAAAAAGGTGAATTGTTTATAGACCTTAAAGATGGTACGCAAAAACGCATTGGTATGACACAAGCACATCTTGAGGCAGATGCAGGTAAAAATATACATGAGGGCAACTACTCTAAAATAGATTTAAATCGTTCAGGTACACCTTTGCTTGAAATTGTATCTGACCCCGATATGAGAAATTCTGATGAAGCTGTAGCGTATTTAAAAAAGCTTCACTCTACAGTACGCTACCTTGACATAAGTGATGCAAATATGCAAGAGGGATCATTTAGATGTGATGTGAATGTATCTATTCGCCCACAAGGACAAAAAGAGTTTGGCACAAGAGTTGAGATTAAAAATATTAACTCTTTTAAATTTGTAGCAGCCGCCATAGCCTATGAAGTTCAAAGACAAACAGAAGCTTATGAAGATGGTGTATATGAGCAAGATGTACGTCAAGAGACTAGGCTTTGGAGTGTTGCTGATGGTTTTACTAAGTCTATGAGAAGCAAAGAGGAGGCAGCTGATTATCGTTATTTCCCAGATCCAGATTTACGTCCTTTGATTGTAACACAAGAGATGATAGATGAAGCAAAAATAATGCCAGAGCTTCCAGATGTAAAAGTAAAGCGTTATGTTGAAGAGTTTGGCATCAAGCCGGATGATGCTAAAGTGATTACTTCAGACAAAGAGATGGCATACTACTTTGAAGAGATGTTAGAGCAGGGAGCTGTAGCTAAAACTGCCGTAACATGGCTCACTTCAGAGCTGCTTGGTCGCTTAAACAAGTCTGGATTATCCATAGAGAAATCACCTGTAAATGCAAAAACACTAGGAGTTTTAGTTTCTAAAATATCTGATGATACTGTCTCTGGAAAAGGTGCCAAAGATGTGCTTGATTATATGATGAAAAATACGAGTCGTGATATAGTTATGATTATAGATGAACTTGGTCTTGCACAAGTAAGTGATGATGGAGCTATTTTAGCTATCATAGATGAGATACTTTCGCAAAATCAAGATAAAGTAGAGCAGTATAAGTCTGGAAAAGATAAACTTTTTGGGTTCTTTGTGGGGCAAACCATGAAAGCCAGTAAAGGGACTGCAAATCCTACTAAAGTAAATGAATTGCTAAAAGAGCGTTTGGGCTAATTAGGGTGTTGTGTCCTCACAACACCTTTATCTAAATGGTGTTGTGAGGGCACAACACCCTACAAGGGAGATATATATGCATAACTTTATACTAAAACTCTCCCACAAGATAGATAACTCTTCTCGTTATCAAAAAACTAAATCATTTTTTCGATCAATTTTAGAAGATGTAAACTACCCTTATAAAAAATATTTTGATACTTTTATGATTTTTTTAATTGTTATTTCAATCGTAATATTAATCATAAGTAAAACTACAAAAATACCTGAATGGCTTATGACTTTTGATTTATATTTTGTAACAGCTATTTTTGCAATAGAATATCTTCTTAGACTGTGGATAAGTCACGATATACATAAATATATAGTCTCAAAAAGCCACCAAAATCCAGCTAAAAAGTCAGAACACTACTGGGTACCCTTAAGAGTTAAGCTCTCATATATCATCTCGCTTCCTGCTATTATAGACCTTATAGCTATTTTTCCAAAGTTTAGAATTATTAGACTCTTTAAACTTTACCACTATATGCATGGCACTTCCAGTCTTTTTCAAGCACTTGTTAAAAAGCGTTTTGAATTTGTTTTTTTAGGCTATATGCTCTTTGGTATTACTTTTGTTTTTGGGTCTATTTTTTATCTACTGGAGTATGGAATCAATAAAGAGTTGCATTCATATTTAGATGCTATCTATTGGGCTTTGGTTACTATTTCAACTGTAGGATATGGTGATATTTCGCCAGTAACAGATATGGGTAAAGTAGTCTCAATGTTTGGTATTGTCTTTGGTATCGCTATGATTTCATTTGTTACTTCGGTGATGGTTTCTGCATTCTCTGAAAGATTTGATGAGTTGCGTAATCAAGACAGCATTCATCGAGTACACAAGATGGCAAATGTTATCATCATTAATGGTTATGGACATTTGGGGGTGACTATTGCAAAGAAACTTCGAAATCATAAACAGTATGAGCCTGTCATAATAGAAAACAATGAGCTCAAAGCAAACATGGCAATGGAAGCTGGATATCAGGTTATACGCGCAGAAGGATCAAGTGCAAAACTCATAAAAGAGTTATATAAGACCAACAATATTTTAGCGATGCTAACTCTTGCAAGTTCAGATATAGAAAATATATATTTTATTTTAAATGCAAAGAGTATACACAAACAAAGTGTTGTTTTTGCACGAATGAACAAACCTTATCTTAGAGCGCAGTATGAAGCAGCCCGTGTAGATAATATACTTGAGCCCTATAATGTTGTAGGTGCAAAAGCGCTTCGTTATCTTAGAAGATATAGTAAAAAGATTATCTTTTTTGGATATACGCATAAGAGTATTCATCTATGTAGAGTATTGCAAGATGAGAGTTTGGATGTTTCGATTTATGAGCAGAACAAAGAGCAGTACGAGATGGCTAAAAATGATGGTTTTGAACAGGTAGTTTTGATAGACTATGCACAAGAAAATTATTTGGAGCAGATTAAATTTTTAGAGGAAGCTGTTGTTGTTTGCGCAATGAATGATGAAGCAATCAATGTATACCATATTATTTCATTGCGTGCCAAAGGTTTTGAAAATAGGATTGTTGCACTCTCAGACAGTAAAGAGGATAACAGAAAGTTACTTTTAGCAGGAGCAAATAAAGTGTTTGATATGTATGAAGAGAGTGCTATTGAGTTTATAGATATGATAGAGACACACATTCAAGGAGATACTGTATGAAATTAACTATTATAGGACGCTATCAGAACAAAGTCCTGCTAGCTACGTTGCCACTATGGCAACTTCAGCAGTTGGCTCATGCAACTTGTTGCATTAAAGGAGTGTTTATATGAAAATAGCCATTATAGGAGCAGGTAAATGGGGTCAGGCACTCTATCATGCCTATAGTCAAAATAACGATGTGGTTATCCATTCTCGTAGTGTTAAAAATATAAAAAACTTTGTCTCACTTGATGAGGCATTAGGTAGAGAGTATTTGATAATGGCAATTCCTGCACAGTTTGCAAGAGAGTGGATGGAAAATAATTTTGAAGATAGAGGACAAAATATTTTAGTAGCCGCAAAGGGTATAGAGACTTCAACTGGAGCTTTTCTCAATGATATTTATGGAGAGTTTGTAGAAGATGAAAGGTTGGCATTTATTTCAGGTCCATCTTTTGCTACAGAAGTACAAAAGTCACTCCCTACAGCACTCATGATAAGTTCTACAAATTCTAAATTGGCACAAATCTATGCAGATCACTTGCCTGATTTTATCAAAGGTTATATAGACGATGATGTAGTAGGTGCGGAAGTTTCAGGGGCATATAAAAATGTTATTGCTATTGCTGGTGGGGTTTGTGACGGTTTAGGGTTAGGAAATAATGCTAGAGCGGCTTTGATTTCTCGTGGCTTAGTAGAAATGTCACGTTTTGGAGTATATTTTGGAGCAAAAGCAGAAACTTTTCTCTCTTTGGGAGGGGCGGGAGACCTTTTTCTTACAGCAAGTTCAACACTTTCACGTAATTATAGAGTAGGATTGGGCTTAGCAAAAGGACAAAGTATGGATGAGATACTTGAAGAGTTAGGTGAAGTAGCAGAGGGTGTTCCTACTTCTAAAGCACTATATAAAATAGCCAAAGAACAAGATATTTATCTTCCCATAGCCCAAGAGGTATATGAGATGATAGAAGATGGGAAAGACCCACTTGAGAGTGTAAAAGATTTATTGAGTTAAGATATCCATCTCTTTTTCATACACTTTGGCTTGAACATTAAATACTCCAAGCAATGTTGAGAAGAGATTGTCATGACTATATTGATTGTTTGCCTTACTTTTGATTTTTCCTGTATCTAGTGGAAAATCTTTTCCAAACCACATTATGGCACCTACATGTTTTTGATGTTTTGGAGCCATAAAGTAGGGTAAGCCATGCAGATATAATCCATTGTCTCCGAGTGACTCTCCATGGTCTGACATATATATCATGGCAGTATCCGCACTCTCCTCATATTTTTTGAGAAAGTCAATTGTTTGTACTAGAAAGTAGTCTGTATAGAGAATAGCATTGTCATATGCATTTTTTATCTCTTCAACGCTACACTTCTCAAGTTGGCTTGTTTCGCATACAGGTGTAAATTTTTCAAAAGATTTAGGGTATCGTTTATAGTATGCCGGTCCATGATTGCCCATTTGGTGCAGAACAATAATGATATCTTTAGTACTTTGTTCTATTTTCTGTTTGAGTCCAACAAGCATGCCCATGTCTCTGCACTCACCTTCACACATAGTATTGAGTGTGGAAGTTTTGTAGTTTTCATAAGTCAATCTTACAGCAACACCTTTTGAGTTGGAGTTGTTATCTCGCCATAAAACTTCTACACCCGCATGGGAGAGTACATCAAGAACACTATGTGTGTTGTAGCCTTTATTAGAACTATACTCGTCTCTATCATATACTGAAAACATACATGGAACAGATACAGCAGTGGTTGTTCCGCAAGAGTACATATTTTGAAAGTTTATAATGTCCTCTTTCTTTAGTAGGGGGTTAGTCTCTCTGTTGTATCCATTGAGTGAAAAGTGGTCACCGCGAGCAGCTTCACCCACAACCATAATAATAATTTTTCGTTTTTCGTTTTTCGTTTTTATCTGTTTTGCGTCCAATCCTATCTTTTGCATAGGGATATTTACATCTTTTAATTGACTATAAGTATATGATGTAAGACTGTAAATGGCAGTAATTGGGTTTACATATAAGCGTAATATTTTATGTTCTCTAAAAAAAGAGGTATAAAATTTCGAAAATGTAAAAAGAGTTAAGAGAATAAGTAGGAGGTGTATAGATATAAATTTTATTTTGCTCCAAAATTCTGTTTTAAATCTTCTCTGTTTTAATGGTATTTTATAGACTATTAAAGCAGGTAGAAAAGCAATAAAAAAGAAGTCTATAAAGAGATCCACACTCATAAGATCCATACCTTCTTTTATATCTGTTTGAAGTATATTCTCTATCATTGTTTTGTCTACAACTATATTGTAAGCTTGCATAAAATAGTGTATAAAGTATGAGAGTACAAGTGTGGATATAAGTATGGGCTTGAGTGTATATTTTGATGAAAATAGTGCAAATAGTATAGCAAGTAGTGCGTAGATGATGAAGGCTGTAGAGAAAAAAAATCCTATATTGTCAGAAGATAAAGGATAGACTTGAAGCACATGTTCAAAAAAAGTAGAATTATGAAATATCACTATAAAGATGGAAGTAAATATAATTATAAATGTATTTGTGATAGCTTTCAATCGACTTCCTTATAGATATAATTGTATCCGATTTTATACTT
>JAUXGC010000101.1 GCA_030622375.1 Sulfurovum sp. | reverse complement strand
GTATATAAATCAGTAATATGAATAATATCTCCAATTGTCTGACCAGGCTCAATCATACCAGGCCATGATGCCATAGCTGCAACCCTAATACCACCTTCCATATAATCACCTTTTCCACCACGGTAAAGTGTTTCAACCATACCAGCAGGTCCATTATGTGTCATAGGTCCATTATCAGCCATAAATACAACAAGGGTGTTTTCAGAGATTCCAAGTTCTTTGAGTCGCTTCATCATCTTTCCTACAAATGGATCAAGTCTTGCTAGACCTTCTTGCAAAAATCCACGTGAAAGTGTTTTAGTCTCAGGGAAAGGTGCAAAGGCTATCAAGCTTGGCCAGTAAGAAACATAAAAAGGCTTTTTAGCAGCAGCATTTTTCTCTATAAATGCCATCGTTCTTGACTCTTCTTGTTCCATACCTGCATACCAGTTTTTAAGATCAGTTGGAGGCAAAAATTCTTTAACCTCTCCACCTTTAGTACCCTCTAAATGCCATACTAAACCTTTTACCCGCCATCCTTTATCTATATCATAAGGGTCATGTGGAAAAGTCTCTGGGTATAGAGCAGTAGGAGCAACTGCACCAGCAGCTTCAAATTGTGGAAGATACATACTTGTTGCTTGGTTGTATGGAGTCCATAGTGCATCATCAAAACCTTGATTTGTAGCATAACTTTCTTCAACATCACCTAAGTGCCATTTACCATAAAACGCAGTTGCATAACCTGCTTCAATTAAGACTTCACCCATAGTAACTTCATCTTTTGGTAATCCACCGTTTTCATAAGGAAAACCGACATTGTACATACCATTTCTAATAGGGTGTCGACCAGTCATGGCTGCTGCTCTACTTTGAGTACATGAAGGTTCTGTGTACATTCTCATAAAGTTGATACCATCACTTGCCATCTTATTTAGGTTGGGAGTTTCAAAACCACGAACCTTTTGAATTGCAGGAATACCTATCTCTCCAACAGCGGTATCATCTATCATAATATGGATGATATTTGGTGGTGTACCAAACTTTTTCTTTAATGCTGCGAGTTTTTCATCTAAGCCTTTGTCTTCTTTCGCCCACTTATCTCCGTTCTGTACATTCAGTACATAGAATTCTGCGTCATGAACAATAGGTTTTGCATTGATTGCAGTAGCACCCACAATGAGTAGTGAAGCTATAGCGAAATGCGACATTTTTGTTTTTAACATATCTTTTCCTTTTAAATTTTATTTAGTATTAATAATATCAGAAATATTACAATTTTTATATCCATTTTCGGAATATTATATAGAAGGAAAGTTTTATAGAGGGAAAGAATAATTCAAAATATTTTCCGAAAAGAGATAGTTAACTCTCTTTTTTACTGCTATAATTTATAAAATAATAACAAGGAAATAAAATGTCAAGATTAAATGTATTAAAAGGTGTGATGATTACATTAGTGATCATAGGGGTTTCAGCTTGTACCAGTACTAAAGATATAGAAGTAGAAGCATTCACGTCAGAAAAAGTTAATTTAGCTGGATACAAAACATATGAGATCATCGAGGGCAGTGGTATTGTTGACAATACACAACGCAGCGATAATCTGGACATTGATGCAGAAATGAAACAAATGATCAATGCTGAACTGGCTAAAAAAGGTAAAATTCCGGTTGTAAGAGACCCAGATTTTTATGTTGCCTATATAGCAGGTACAGATATGGATGCAATTGAAGAGAAGATCAATAAAGAGGGTCAAGAAACCCTACATAGCAAACCTGTATCAGGCATAGCGTTAATTCTTGTAGATGCTGATACCGGAGCAATCATAGGTCTTTCAACAGCAGAAGGTGACGCTAAGAACTTACCTGCAAAAGAAGCTAAGAAGCGTTTAAATTATGCTATTAAAAAGATGCTTGCAGAGATCTAATCTTTTCTGTCTAAATCTATCCGGGACAATCCTGGATAGCATTCTACTTTTAGGCGTTACTTCAAAAAATACATAAGATACTATGAAGAACTAAACTTGACATACAAAATAACTACACTTACATTTTCAGCTCTATTGTTTTGTACAAATATATGTGCTGATTCAGTTGAAGATATTGTAAAAAAAGCACATCTAGCAAACATCAATGCGCTACTAATATTTACAGCTCAAGATTCTCTTAGTACGGGACTTTATCACTTTACAAATGTAGGTGTAGATATGAGAGTCTATAATCTACCATTTACTTATGATTTTGATTCGGGAGACAGCTCTCTTAATTACTTTATGGTTGGAAATGTTGGCTATAGTAATGTAACTATATCAGAGGGTGTTGATATAGGTTCAAATATTAACCTAGACCATGAGAGTCACTTGAGAACCTATGTTGCTGGTCTTGGTGGTGGTATTAAATATAAGGCGAGTAAGGAGTTACATATATCTGGTGGAGTTGAGTTCATCTACTCCCGTTCAGGAGCCAGTGTTAAAAAACCCGATGATGATTTAGGCGATGCCATAGAAGATCTTTTTAATGAAGAGTATAATGACAACCTTAGCTATAAACTATTTGCTCTTGTTGAATATAAACCTAAGATGACAGACTTTAAACCTTATGTAAAACTAGGCTACAAACTTTATGAAACAAAATCTACATTTTCATTTGATGAACTTAGCAAATTTAACACTGAGTCAAGCGTAACGACTCTTTTACTCGGAGCAGAGACAGAAGAACTACTATATTACCATACAAACTATTTGACACTAGAAGCTTACTTGAATGCAAACTATTTAACTGGTGCTATTGAAAAAAGTGTACAGTTTAATACATACTCAACTCTAGGAGCAATTGCTTATTGGCATACGCCCCATAGCCTATCTCTTGTTGAGAATTTCTATTTTGATATGAGCACCACACAGGCAGATGGTTTAGAGGGATACAATTTCGGAATTGGCTTTAGTGTAGACTATTAAGAGAACCTCTCACTAAGTGGAGAGGTCATTTTGGAGTAGAATACACTATCTTACTACTTACTCCAACTTACAAAATCAGCTACCATTTTTTTACTTTCAGGACGTAAATTTGATATGCCACTATAAGGCGTATCTTTACCCACTTTTGCATTTGGATATTTTTGCATCTGCATTAAATGTCTTTGTGTCAAGTCTTGAAATACAGAACCTGCCCAAAGAGATATCTCAATACTAGGTGCTTCTTCACGAGGGTCACGTTGTAAGTCATACATCTTTGCAGCAACACCAGGGGCACCAGGTGCGGGTAATTCTAATTTAAACTTTTGTTTTACGATACCTTTAAGCGTATCTCCACTATAGATAAATACATAATCTCTACGACCATTACCTTCACCATTTAAGAAAAGTGCAGATTGGTCTAATCCATCAATAATTCTATCTCTAGGGATATATTCTGTACCTCCAGCAATTCTAGCAAAAGTAGTATAGATATCTGATATATGTATCATATCGCCTGCTAGTTTGTCTTTTTCTATCATACCTGGCCATCTAGCAAAAGCATTTACACGCACTGCACCTTCTGTAGTATCAACTTTACCACCACGATACATTGTTCCTGAAAAACCTAAGATACTATCATATTGACGCATTCTTCCATTGTCAGCCATAAGGACTATCATCGTATTTTCAGCGATACCTAAACGATCGACTTCATCGACAATTTGTCCAACCCATTTGTCTAGTTTAAACAGAGATTCTACACCACTTCCACCATTTGACATTTGAAGTTCAGCACCTGGTGTATGTGTGAAATCTAGTGGGATAAGTGGCCAATACTGCAAGAAGAAAGGCTTGTCTTGTTTGGCTAGTTTCCCTAGATGCTCCATTGCTTGCTGTTGATATTTGTCATTCATATCATCATAGTGCTTTTGTGTCCACTCTTCACCTGCTTTAAAGTCAACCTCTTTAGCTTCTTGCCCTTTGTATCCTTCAAGATTATAGACCAGACCATTTGGTTTAAACTTTGCATCTAGTGCAAATGGGTCATTTCCTGAACTCGCATGCCAACCTTTGAGTGCATGTGTTTTATCAGATTCTTTTGTCATCAAGCCCAGTAAAACTTGTTGATGCACAGGGAATGACGCATAGTCAAACCCTTGTGTATGTGGGTACGACTCTGCGATATCACCCATATGCCATTTACCAATATGAACAGTGTTATAGCCTACCTTAGATAAGATTTCAGCGATGGTAACTTCACTTTTAGCAAGTCCAGCACCTGCAACCGTTGCTTTTACTTCACCTAGACCATTTCTTACAGGGTGACGACCCGTCATCATAGCTACACGAGATGGTGTACAAGATGGTTCTGTGTACATACGCATAAAAGAGAGACCTTCATCTGAAAGTTTATTGATATTTGGGGTTTGTGAACCACGTACATAGTTAAGCTCTGGAATTCCCATCTCACCAAAAGAGAGGTCATCGACAAGAATATAAATGATGTTTGGAGATTTGCCTCCGTTTTTCTTTTTGAAGTTTGCAAGTTTATCATCAACTATTTTGTCGTCTTTCGCCCATTTTTCAGCGTGTTGCGACTCTAGTATTGAGTACTCCGCATCATGTATAATATCTCCTGCACCTAGCATCATAGGAGCTACTAGGCATGAAGCTATGGCTAAATGTGATAGTTTTTTCTTTAACATCTGTATCCTTTTTAATTTTATCTTCTATTATAACTGTAAAAAAAGTATATTTATATCCAATTTCGGAAAGTTATATAGAAATTTTGCTATACTTTTTTATGAATAATTTAAAAGATGAAAAAACAGAACCACTGCTATGGGTCGATATTGAATTTGATAACTATGAACAATTTAATGAAGCTACAAAAGATTGGACTTTTGATTTTACTCAACTTGATGGAGATACTTTTTCTTCTCAGTTACAACAAGTCATCATACCCGAGATACAGGTGGGATATACCAATTTGGACAGTCACCTTGACCAAAAAGGGGTTTCACCAGAAAATATGTGGAGCTTTATCATTATGGCTAAAGAGAGTTCTATGTTTAACTTTAACCATCAGATGACTAAAAGTACTTCCACTATGGTTATTTACCATCCTGGACAAGAGCTAAATTCTGTAAGTAACTTAGGTTTTGCAGTCTATGCCTTTTCTATAGAAAAATCTCATCTCCATAAAATAAAGTCGGATCGTAGCC